>CANMQR010000014.1 GCA_947499925.1 Neisseriaceae bacterium | reverse complement strand
GACTTGGTTGAAAGTGTTATGGCAGTATCACAGTCAGAAAATTATCAGATACTAGCAACAAGTAATGGTAGTACACTTGAGGGCTTATTATTTAAGCATCCTTTTTATGTAAGAAATGTTCCATCTATCTTGGGGGAGCATGTAACTACTGATGCGGGTACTGGCTTAGTACATACTGCTCCAGCTCATGGGGTGGAGGATTATCATGTGGGTATATCATATAATCTGGATCTTCATAATCCTGTAGCTGATGATGGTAAATTTATTAGTACTACAGAAATTTTTGCGGGTTTTACTGTTTGGCAAGCAAATCCTATGGTTATTGATGTATTAAAAGAAAAAAACCGTCTTTATGCTTCAAGCAAACTACATCACAGCTATCCGCACTGTTGGCGTCATAAAACGCCTTTGATTTTCCGTACCACACCACAGTGGTTTGTTAGTATGGATAAAGCTGGTAATAATGGCAATACGTTACGTAAGGCAGCACTTGATGCTGTTAGCTCAACTAAGTTTTTCCCTGAATGGGGGCGTTCGCGTTTGGAAACCATGGTTAAAAATCGTCCTGATTGGTGTGTGTCACGTCAACGCAATTGGGGTGTGCCAATGACATTTTTTGTACATAAAGAAACTAATGAATTACATCCTGATAGTTATAGTATCTTGCAAAATGCAGCTGATTTAATAGCTAAAGGTGGGGTTGATGCTTGGTTTAATCCTGAAGTTACGCCACAGTCATTAGGCATTAAAGATGCCGATAATTATAAAAAGCTACCTGATACTTTAGATGTTTGGTTTGATTCTGGAACTACACATTTTAGTGTACTTCGTACTCACCATGAATTAGCATGGCCAGCTGATTTATATCTTGAAGGTTCAGATCAACACCGTGGATGGTTCCAATCATCGCTTTTAACTGGATGTGCTATTGATGGTAGGGCTCCTTACAAGCAGCTTTTAACCCATGGGTTTTTAGTTGATGGCAATGGGTATAAGATGTCTAAATCTAAGGGCAATATTATATCGATTCCCGATGGTGTGAAAAAATATGGGGCTGATATTCTACGTCTATGGGTAGCAAGTCTTGACTATTCTGGGGATATTGCATTTTCTGATGAGATAATGAAAAATATCACTGAGTCTTATCGTCGGATTCGTAACACATTACGGTTTTTACTAGCTAACTTGGTTGATTTTGATATTAATACTAATTCGGTAGCGATTGATAAACTAGTTGAAGTGGATAAATATGCGCTTATTAAGTTAAAGCAATTACAAACACGAGTTGTTGATGAATTGTATCCTAATTACCAATTTCATTATATAGTACAAGAATTGGTATCGTTCTGTTCTGAAGATTTGGGTGGTTTTTATCTTGATATTCTAAAAGACAGGTTATATACTGCTAAAGCAGACACTCATGCAAGACGTTCTGCCCAAACTGTTTTATACCATCTAGCAAAAAGTTTGGCTTTGATATTGTCGCCTATCTTGTGCTTTACCGCTGACGAAGTATGGGAAGAACTAGTTCATGATAAAAATGATAGTACTTTATATCATAGCTTTCATATAGTACCAAATATTGATGATGCATCTTTGATTGTCAAGCGCTTTGATAAGATAAGTGAATTTAGAGTCATGGTGCTTAAAGAACTAGAAAACCATCGTGCAATAGGTAATATTGGTTCATCGCTTCAAGCACATTTAATAATAAATGCCGATAATGAACTATATTCATTATTATCAAGTCTTGGTAGTGATTTGAAGTTTGTATATATGGTATCCAAAATAACCTTAAATAATACGGACACAACTTCAGTTGAGGTTATAGCATCAACTGATGCAAAATGTGAAAGGTGTTGGCATTATGATGTAAGTGTTGGCACAAATAGTGAACATAGTACAATATGCAATCGTTGTGTTGAGAATATTGTTGGTAATGGTGAAGTTAGAAAATTTGCCTAAATTTATTTGAATGGATTTATATGAAAAAAAATATACCTGGGGTGTCATTAAAAGCTAGATTTGGGTTATTATTAATTTCCCTTATAATAATCTTTATTGACCAAATTACAAAATTAGTTGCGAGAAATAATCTAGAGATATTTGCTCAAAAATATGTAATGCCTTTATGGAATTGGACATTGGCATACAATACTGGTGCAGCATTTAGTTTATTTGCTGATCAAGGTGGGTGGCAAAGGATTTTCTTTGGAGTGGTTGCAACGGTTGTAGCTGTTGCTATGGTGTTTTTTATTTTAAATCGTAAGTATTCTATTACAACGGGTGTGTCAATTAGTTTTATTTTAGGTGGAGCCGTAGGTAATCTGGTTGATCGCGTAATTTTTGGTCATGTGACTGATTTTATTGATTGGCATTATGGAGTTCATCATTGGCCAGCATTTAATGTTGCGGATAGCTTTATTACTGTTGGGGTTACAATATTGATAATTGAAAGTATGTTTTTTAATAAAAATAGTCAATAATTATGGACAAAAAAATTATTTTAGCAACTCCGCGTGGTTTTTGTGCAGGTGTTGATCGAGCGATAGCTATAGTTGATAAGGCTTTATTGAAATATGGAGCTCCTATTTATGTTCGTCATGAAGTTGTTCATAATAAATACGTAGTTGATGATCTTAAGAATCGTGGGGCGATATTTATTGAAGAGATAAAAGATGTTCCTGAGAATAGTATTCTAATCTATTCGGCACATGGCGTTCCATTATCAGTTAGAACTGCTGCTGAAGCAAAAAATCTCAATATGATTTTTGATGCAACGTGTCCTTTGGTAAGTAAAGTACATGTAGAAATAAAAAATCTTCATCGTCAGGGGTATACTATTGTTATGATAGGTCATCGCGGACATCCTGAGGTTGAGGGCACTATGGGGCAAATTAATAGTGGAATATATCTCATCGAGACTGAAACTGATATTGCCATACTTGACATTCCAAAAAATATAGAAAAGATTGCTGTAGTAACACAAACTACATTATCAGTTGATGAGACTAAATCGATTATTTCAAGATTAAAAGAAGTTTTTCCAAATTTACGTCTACCTAAAAATGAAGATATTTGTTATGCTACTCAAAATCGTCAAGATGCTGTGAAAAAGATGGCTGAAGTTTGTGATATTCTAATAGTGATTGGAAGCAAAAATAGCTCGAACTCTAATCGTTTGAAAGAGTTAGCCGAAAATTTGGGCGTTAAATCATACTTGATTGATTTTGCCATTGAAATTAAAAAAGATTGGTTAGAAGGTGTTAGAGCAGTTGGTGTTACTGCGGGTGCTTCTGCTCCTGAAGTACTTGTTGAGGGTGTGATATCCAAACTTAAACAATATGATTTTAATACTATAGAAAATTTAACTGCGGTGGAGGAACATATGATTTTTGCACTCCCAAGCGAACTAAGATCTTAAGAGAAAGAAAGATATGTTAGAAAATCTATCTACAAAACTAACGGGAATAGTAAAGACATTATCTGGTAATGCCAGATTGACCGAGTCAAATATAGAAGAAGCATTACGTGAGGTAAGAATTGCACTACTTGAGGCTGATGTAGCGATACCAGTAGTTAAAACTTTTATTGAAAAAGTAAGGGTTGAAGCAGTTGGGCAAAAGGTAATTGGTAGTCTAAAACCAGATCAAGCATTAATTGGTGTGGTTAATGAGCAATTAACTTTGCTTATGGGAGAATTTAATAATGCTCTTGATTTAAGCTGTGTACCACCAGCAGTTATTCTAATGGCTGGGCTTCAAGGTGCTGGTAAAACGACTACTGTTGGTAAACTTGCTAAACGCCTAAAAGATATTGATAAGAAAAAAGTATTACTGGTAAGTGCTGATGTGTATCGCCCAGCTGCAATTGAACAGTTACAAGTATTAGCTAAAAGTATTGATGTAGAGTGCTACGCGTCTGATAACTCACAAAAACCACTTGATATAACCCTAAATGCTAGAGAATATGCTAAAAATCATTATTTTGATGTATTGATAGTCGATACTGCAGGGAGATTGACTGTTGATGAATTTATGATGACAGAAATCAAACAAATTCACCAAGCATTAAATCCTGTTGAGACTTTATTTGTTGCTGATGCCATGCTTGGGCAAGATGCAGTTAATACCGCTCGTGCTTTTAATGATGCACTATCTTTAACCGGGATAATCTTAACAAAAATGGATGGTGATTCTAGAGGTGGGGCAGCATTATCGATTCGTCAAATTACAGGTAAACCAATTAAATTTATTGGAGTATCTGAAAAAATTAATGGTCTTGAGCCGTTTTATCCAGATAGGATAGCATCTCGTATCCTTGGAATGGGGGATATTTTATCTCTTATAGACGAAGTTAAGGGTTCGGTTAATGAGGCCGAAGCTAGAAAACTTATGGATAAGGTCAAAAAAGGTAAACGTTTTGATTTAGAAGATTTTAAGTCTCAGTTTGAGCAGGTAAATAATATGGGCGGCTTAAGTGGAATTATGGATAAAATGCCAGCAAATATAGCAAGTAAAATACCAAATGTAGTTGGTGAGAAGATGATCACTAAAAATGTAGCAATTATTAATTCAATGACTATTGAGGAGCGAAGAAAACCTGATATATTAAAAGCTTCTCGTAAACGTAGGATTGCCCTAGGTAGTGGTTCAACGGTGCAAGAGGTTAATCAGTTATTGAAGCAATACGAACAAATCAGTGATATGATGAAAAAATTCGGTGGTGGTGGAATGATGAAGATGATGAAAGGTCTTGGACACCTACTACCTCGTTGATAATTACATAGTGGCTTTGGTTACTTATTCGGATGGAAAAAAATGAAAGAAAATCTTGAGCATAAATTAAAAAATCGTCATATACAAATGATTGCGATTGGTGGCGCTATTGGAACTGGGTTTTTCCTAGGTTCGGCAAGCGTTATTAAATTAACAGGGCCATCAATTACGTTAGCTTATATTCTAGGTGGATTGATAATTTATGCTATTATGAGAGCTTTGGGTGAAATGACTGTTGATAAACCAAGTTCTGGGTCTTTTGTTGAATATGCTCACTTATATTTAGGAACTGGCGCTGGTTTTGTTGCTGGGTGGAACGCATGGCTACTATTTACCTGTGCTTGCATGTTAGAAGTAACGGCTGTAGCTACACTACTTGATTATTGGATATTTATTCCACATTGGATTACTTGTGCTACATTATTACTTATATTTGGTGGTGTGAATTTGATTGGTGTGAAATATTTTGGCGAAGCTGAATTTTGGTTTTCTGGAATTAAAGTTGTAGCAATTATCGCGATTATTGTAATGGGTACTTATTTAATTTTTACTGATCATAGTGTCAATCAGGCTGCACGTCAAAATCTTCATGATTATACTCATGTTAATATGTTTTTTACTAATGGAATTACGGGTTTTTTAAGCTCTATGGCTATTGTGTGTCTATCATTTTGTGGTGCTGAGTTTGTGAGCGTTGCCGCAGGGGAGGCTGAAAACCCAGAAAAATCTATCCCCAAAGCAATTAATGGAGTAATTATTAGAATTATTTTATTTTATGTATTGACTATTGCTATTATAGTTTTGATGTCCAAAGCCGATACCATAACTACACATACTAATCCATTTACTGAAGTATTTGCTAAATTTGGTTTTACAAACTCTGCTGATATTATAAATTTGGTTGCAATTACTGCGTCATTATCAGCATTAAATAGTTGCATTTATGTTTCATCGAGATTTTTATATAGACTATCGTTAAATGGACAGGCTCCAAAAACATTTGTTAAAGTTAATAAAAAGCATTTACCAAAAAATGCAATTATTTTTACCTTGGCAATAGCATTTCTAGTTGTAATTGCTAATTATACTTTTCCAGCAAAAATTTTGGAATATTTATTTGCGATAATTACGGTAGCAATTATTATAAATTGGTTTATCATTCTTTTGTCACACATGTTATTTCGTAAACATTGTATCACTATGGGTAAGAATATAAAATACGTTATGCCAGGTTATCCATATGTAAATATGTTAGTTATGGGTGTATTATTTATTATTCTAATTGTGATGGCCAAAAATAGTGATACTTCACTAAGTGTTTATATTGCCCCAGCATGGTTACTAACGTTAACTATAATATATGCACTAGGTAGTGGTAAGAGTTGCTTAAAACTGGTTAATAAGATAGAAAAATAGCTTGGTTAACAGTACCCTCTTCTTATTCGATATATAATTGAATATGTAGTAAAAACTCAATTGAAACGTGGCTTCATAAACAAATGAAGTCTGTAGCTAAATTAAGACAATGTATTCGACCAAATCGTAGGGGGGGGGGCTTACCGTGATTCCTTAGGTAGCGGTATAAATTGCCACCTAATACGTATCTGTTATACTCGATAAACTTATAAATTAAATATCGGCTTATCTGTATCCCAAATTCAGCTTTCAATAAATAGCTAATTACCTCAGGGGGGCTCCGTTTTTTTAAGTTCTCAACAATAAACTTTATTGCTTCGTCACTAAGTTTATTGAATTTACTATCCTGCTCTGGGTACTCACGCCGCAATATATACATACTTTGTGCCCGACTAGCGTTGTACTTTCCATCAACACTATTCCTGCTTATTTCCCGACTAATAGTTGTCCTGGAATATCCCAGAAATTTGGCAATGTCACCTTGACTATCGCCCTTATTTAACATCAACTCAATTACAAAACGTTCATTCTCACCTAAATGTTTCTACTTATCCATAATTTAGCTCCATTATACATAGTCGCTAGATTATAGCTCAAACAAATTTAAAAGTGTTGCTGCTCACGTCAGCGGATGCCCTTGTTTTCATCTTTTTCAAAAGAAAATATAAAGAATATAATCCATTTTACTTTTGTCACAAGTATTGTATATTAAACTTTTATCTACTTAAGCATACTTAATGCTACTGCTTCAGCTACCTCTATACCATCAACAGCTGCAGATAATATACCACCTGCATAGCCAGCACCTTCACCGGCAGGGTAAAATCCGCGAGTATTGATACTTTGATAACTACTACTATCGCGTTTAATTCTAACGGGGGATGAAGTGCGGGTTTCTACACCTGTTAGTAGTGCATCATTCATAGCAAATCCTGGAATTTGTTTGTCAAATACCGGTAATGCTTCACGAATAGCTGCAATTACATACTCAGGCATAGAGTATTTTAGATTTACAGGCGTAACTCCAGGAGTATATGATGGAAGTACGCTACCGATTTCAATAGAGGCGTTATCAAGTAAGAAATCCCCCACCAACTGAGCTGGAGCATTGTAATTACATCCGCCCATAATAAATGCATTTCGTTCTAATTGTCTTTGAAACTCAATTCCAGCTAATATATCTCCGGGGTAGTCTGTAGGGGTAATACCAACTACGATACCACTATTAGCATTTCTTTCATTACGAGAGTATTGACTCATGCCATTAGTTACTACCATTTCTGGCTCGGATGTTGCTGCTACTACAGTACCACCTGGGCACATACAAAAACTATAAACAGAGCGACCATTACTAGCGTGATGCACTAGCTTATAATCAGCAGCTCCAAGTAATGGGTTACCAGCATTTACTCCAAAGCGACTCTTGTCAATTAGAGACTGTGGATGTTCTATCCGAAACCCAACCGAAAAAGGTTTTGCTTCCATATATACCCCTTTGGAGTGTAACATCTCAAAAGTATCTCTTGCACTATGTCCGATTGCAAAAATAATATGGTTACTTAAGATTTCTTCGCCATTAGCTAAAACGATTCCTTCAATTTGATTATCTTTAATTAATACATCAGTGACTTTACTTTGAAAGCGAATCTCACCGCCCAAAGACTCTATAGTTTCTCGCATTTTTTCAACCATAGATACTAAACGAAAAGTTCCGATATGTGGTTTACTCACGTAGACAATTTCTTCAGGAGCTCCTGCTTTTACAAACTCTTCTAATACCTTACGCGAGTAGTGTTTCGGATCCTTAATTTGGCTATATAGTTTACCATCAGAAAATGTCCCAGCACCACCTTCACAAAACTGTACATTAGATTCTGGATGAAGCACTCTTTGTCGCCATAATCCAAAAGTGTCTTTGGTGCGTTCTCTGACACTTTTACCGCGTTCTATCATTATTGGACGAAATCCCATTTGGGCTAGTAATAGACCCGCGAACAATCCACATGGACCAGTGCCAATTACAATGGGTCGTGATTTAAGCGTAGATGGAGCTTTTGCTACCATTTTATAAGCTCTATTTGGAGCAGTTGTAACTTTGTTTTTATTTAGATAACGTTTTTCATTCTTAACTTCTACGTCAAGTGTATAAATAAATCTGATATTGCTAAGGTTACGAGCATCATAGCCACGGCGATAAATAGTGTATGATACCAAAGCATCATTTTTTATTCCTAAACGTTTAAGAATCTCTGCTTTTAGTTCATCTTCAGTATGAGTAAGTGGGAGTTTTATTTCAGTGAGCTGTAACATTCAAAATCCAT
>CANMQR010000013.1 GCA_947499925.1 Neisseriaceae bacterium | reverse complement strand
CTTAAATTCAAGTGATCCTGATTCACAAATAAATGGGATACTCTTATAGATTTCAAGATCAAATAGTTTATCTC
This sequence comes from Neisseriaceae bacterium, assembly GCA_947499925.1. Lineage (GTDB taxonomy): Bacteria > Pseudomonadota > Gammaproteobacteria > Burkholderiales > UBA11063 > Aquella. Next base: position 8,841 of record CANMQR010000013.1, on the reverse strand, counting down.
CAAATGTCATAAGAGGGTGAGCAGAGTAGGCATACTTTGATTGTAATGCTCCTGAACAATGGGTTATTAATTTATTAGCACATTTATCTAAAAGATTTGTTTTAATAAAGTCTTCAATAGCATCATCTTTTATTAGAACTAGAATATGAGTTGAATTTTGTAATTTTTGATCTAGTAACTCTATAGGTTCTTTATAGTGGTATTGTTGAGTTCGAATTCCTAATAGACTGAAGTAATGTAATAAATGCTTGGCAACACGTCCATTACCAATTATTAAATAAGATGGATTCATTTAGCGTCTCATGTTTTAAAAAGTAATTATAACATTATTCAAATACAGATATCGAACAGCTTACAACTGCATTCAGCAAAATTAGTTTAACAAGTTAATAAGCAATAGCAGCAATGATTAGACATGAAGTTAGATTTTTCGTACTCCACTTTACAAAGTAAGTTCTTAAATTATAAAAATAATATTCCATTTAATTCTATTATGCTAATATTACCTCTTGTACAATTATATTATAATTAGGTATCTATGAATAGCAAAAGGCCATGGGTGAGGCTGCCTAGTTTTATTGTATTTTGTTAACATTATATTTTATAATAAGGTGAAAAAATGCGTATTTTACATACTATGATCCGCGTCAAAGAACTAGATTCTTCAATTAAATTTTATGAAAATGTATTTGAAATGCAAGTAATCAAACGTAAGGATTATCCTGATGGGAAGTTTACTTTAGCTTTTGTTGGTTATGGAAATGAAGAAGATAATGCTTTAATTGAACTAACCCATAACTGGGGTGTGACAGATTACGAGTTAGGAACTGCATTTGGGCACATAGCCATTGAAGTACAAGATATTCATGAAATCTGTAGCCGTGCTAATCAATATGGCGGACGAGTTACCCGCGAGCCTGGACCAATGAAATTTGGTGGTAGTGTAATAGCTTTCGTTGAAGATCCAGATGGCTATAAAATTGAACTTATAGAGCATAAAAGTGATTTTTCTCAAATGCACACTAGACTAGATTTTGGCACCACCTAAACATTAACTCTAAAAAACATATGTTACAAACTAAAACAAACGCGCAATTCCCTATTATTAGTATAATAGGGAATTGTGGTTTAGCCATTAAATACTCTTTCAAATATACATTTTTGCCTTCATCTGGAAATTCAGGCATATCTTGAACTTTGATATAAGTACCTTTTTCCAGCGAGATTAAACGATCATTTTCAATCCCGAACAAAAAATCTAACTCGCTTTTCCTTACGTGTTTTAGATTCATTAATCCAGAATACCAAGCATCTCCAGTTACTACTCGGGGCTTTAGACCCCAAGAAATAACTTCGGTCAGCATTAATTCCAAGGCGTTATATTTTAGCAATCATAATATCATATCTGTTGTCAATGCGTAAGTTCTATATTAATAAAATTTATACAATTAGTTTAAAATGATATAATAATTCCTAGATCTAAATAATTTTTAGGGTATTAGAATGAATATAAAAGAAATACAACAACATGCTTTTGGCATGCCAATCACATCCCCTAGCTGTCTAAAAATTGATTATAAGATGCGTAATCGCGAATACTTTATTATTTCATATGAAACAGATATAGAAATACTAAAACAAGTAGTTCCCGAACCACTTAAAGTAGTTAGTAATGTTGTAAAATTTGAATTTATGAAAATGCCAGATGCTTCAGGTTTTGGTAGTTTCAGTGAAGCTGGACAGATGATTGAAGTTGAATATAACGGTGTAATAGGCAATTATTCTCATGCTATGTATCTTGATGATCTAGCACCTATTGCTGCAGGGCGTGAAATCTGGGGATATCCCAAAAAATTCGCGCGCCCAACTCTTGAAATAGACTCCGACACCTTACTTGGAACTCTTAAATATAATAGTGTATCAGTTGCAATTGGTACCATGGGATTTAAATATACAGAACTTGACAAACATGCAACAGAACAATCAATGGCAAATACACCTATTTTTTTATTAAAAATCCTACCTCATGTTAATGGGCGAGAATCTGAAATATGCCAACTGGTACGCTGTTTTGTTAGTGATGTAAAAGTTCATAGTGCTTGGACTGGTCCTGCTGCATTACAATTATTTGAGCATGCTCTTGCACCAGTTACCATGTTACCAGTTAGAAAAATAATATCAGGGGCTCATATCATAGCCGATGTGACACTACCTGGTGGTGAAGTAATTTTTGATTATAAAAAAGCTTAATATTTACTCTAGGATAATGCCCATGTATATAGATAATTATGATTTTGCAACTCGCCGTATGACGCTTGAACAAAATATTGAAGCATCAACCCTAAAACGCGCTTTAGAGTTGTATGAAGGTCTAAAAGGTCAACTAACTATAAAAATATCTGGTGATGTGTCAGACAAACCTATACTTAATGTTTTAATATATGGTAAAATATCCACCTTATGTCAGATATGCCTTGATCCTGTTGAGATAGATATCAGTCATAATAATATAGTTCCGATTTTTAAAAATGAGTCGCAATTAGATGAAGCACTATTTGGGGATAATGCAGAATATACCGATGGTATAGTCGCAGACCCTGAGTTTAATGTGCTTGATTTTATTGAAGATGAAGTAATCATGCTTCTACCCGTAGCTCCTCGGCATAAGACGTGTAATTACGTTTCATCTGTGGAAATACACAATAATTCTTTTGAAGTATTAAAGAAGCATTAATTTTAAGGTTATTAATAATGGCAGTTCAACAAAACAAAAAATCTCCTTCTAAGCGCGGCATGCGTCGTGCACATGATTTTCTAACTACTCCTGGTATCGCTCTTGAGCCTACTACTGGTGAAACACATTTACGTCACCACATTAGCCCCAATGGTGTTTACCGTGGTAAAAAAATCATCAAAACTAAAGACGAATAATAATAATCTTTAAGGGATTATGATATGGCTATTGTACTATCAGTAGATATGATGGGTGGAGACCACGGAGTTAACGTAACAGTTCCTGCGTGCCTCAAATTCCTTAAGGACAACTTAGAAGTCAAGCTAATTCTGGTTGGTGACCGCGATACTATATATAAACATATCGGGGACAGCCTATCTTTATTTAGCGAAAGAATAGAAATAATCCATTCGTCAGAAGTTGTAGGAATGGATGAACCACCCCAAAATGCAATGCGTAATAAAAAAGACTCATCAATGCGGGTGGCGATAAACCAACTAAAAGATGACAAAGCTCATGCTATTGTATCCTCTGGCAATACAGGAGCACTAATGGCTATAAGCCGTTACGTTCTTCGAACCATAAAAGGTATTGATAGACCTGCAATTGCCAAATTAATGCCAACCATCAAAGGGGATGTTTGTGTTCTTGATTTGGGCGCTAATGTTGAGTCAACTCCTGAACACTTACTTCAATTTGGCATTATGGGTTCCCAACTAATGCGTGCAGTTACCAGAAAGCACAATCCTAGTGTTGGCATCCTTAATATTGGCACTGAAGATATCAAAGGACACGAAGGTATCAAAAAAGCTGCCGAACTACTCAAAAAAAGCAGTCTAAATTTTTATGGCAATGTCGAAGGTGACGACATCAACAAAGGTACAGTTGATGTGGTTGTGTGCGATGGTTTTACCGGCAACGTAGCTCTTAAAACCATGGAAGGAGTTGCCAAAATGATTGCCTTTTTTCTAAAAGATGCATTCACCTCTTCAATAATGTCCAAAATAATGGCACTAGCTTCATATCCTGTACTTAAAAAAGTAAAATTACGCCTTGACCCACGTAAGTACAATGGCGCAGTATTACTTGGTCTAAATGGATTAGTTATAAAAAGCCATGGCGGAGCTGACGAAGTAGCTTTTTATTATGCACTAGAACAAGCATACCATGAAGTAAATGCTGGTGTAATAAGTTTATTAAAAGAATTTTTAAATCAAAATCAAGAATTGCTTCATGAAAAAGAAGTTCACAGTCTAGCTGAATTTAAAGAATTAAATATGCTATAGCACTGGGTTTTAAATAAGGTCTATAATCATAAAATGCAGTATTCAAAAATAATTTCAACCGGTAGCTATTTACCACAAAGAATCTTAAATAACCAAGAGCTTGAAACAATGGTTGACACAACTGACGAGTGGATTGTATCTCGAAGTGGGATTAAAGAACGTAGAATAGTTGCTGACGGTGAAAAGACTAGCGATATGGCTTATAACGCTGCAATTAATGCTATTACTAGTGCTAACTATGATAAGTCAAAAATTGACTTGATATTAGTTGCTACCTCAACTGCAGATATGGTATTCCCAGCTACAGGATGCATTTTACAAAATCGCTTGGGGCTATCAAATATACCTGCATTTGACTTACAAGCTGCATGCGCCGGATTTTTATACGGCATACATACTGCTGATGCTTATATTAGAAGCGGTTTAGCCAAATCAATACTTCTTATTGGAGTTGATACTGTTTCAAGATTTGTCGATTTCACCGATAGAAACACCTGTGTACTATTTGGTGATGGTGCTGGTGCTGTTATTATAGAAGCAAGTACCGAGCAAGGTATTATAGCTAGCGAGATTCATGCTGATGGCTCTGGAGAACCACAACTAAATGTAAATAGCCATATATATAATGGAGCTATTAAAGGTACTCCATATATTCAAATGGATGGTAAAGCAGTTTTCAAAATGGCTGTTAAAAATCTTGCATCTGTTGCAACTAGTGTTCTGAACAAAACCGGATATAACTGTAGTCAACTTGATTGGCTAATACCACATCAAGCAAATCTTAGAATTATTGAATCAACGGCTAGTCACTTAGGAATACCGATGGATAAAGTTATTGTATCAGTTGATAGACATGGTAATACTTCAGCCGCTTCTGTACCACTGGCATTTGATGAAGCTGTAAAATCTGGCAAGATCAAACGTGGAGATCTAATTATGCTAGAAGGCGTAGGAGCTGGCTATACTTGGGGCGCAAGCCTTATTCGCTACTAGTTCTTTAGTTATCTTATAAGCAAATGCAAAAACTCATTACTATTATCGGCGGCAGCGGTCAAATGGGACAGCTGTTTACCAAACTTTGGCAACAACAAGGATTTGGTGTTCAATCTCTAGAGAAAGATGATTGGGGTAATGCAAATACAATTCTTCAAAACTCAGATCTTGTTGTTATCTGTGTACCTATAAATACTACTCTTAATATTATCAATCAAGTTGGGCCATATTTAAAAACATCTACTATATTAGCTGATTTTACTAGTGTAAAGACTGACCCTATTGAAGCTATGCTAAAGGCACATACAGGAGCTGTTCTTGGGCTTCACCCCATGTTTGGGCCAACTATAGAAAACCCTGATAACCAGGTAGTGATTAATTGTGGTGGTCGTGGTGATTATCAGTGGGTAATTAATAGTATAAATAAAATGGGATTTATGGTAACTGATATGGATGCTAAAACCCATGATACTGCTATGGATTTCATTCAAGGGATTGAGCATTTTTCTACTTTTGTTTTAGGTTCATTTCTTAAGGCTAACAATCAACTTCCGGACAACTTATTTAGTCTAGCAAGTCCAATTTATCAAACAAAATTAGCTCTAATGGGGCGAATTTTTGATCAAGATGCGTCTTTATACGCAGATATTATTGCCTCTGATAAAACCAGACTTAATAAAATTGAAGAATATAGTAAATACTTTAGTAGTTGGATTGCTAAACTACAATTAGCTAAGCGTGATGAATTTATAGATGAGTTTATCGCAACTAGTAAATGGATGGGTGAATTTACTCACCACGCCCAAATTGCAACTGATGAGTTTTTAGAAAACTTCACCCATAAATACACTAAAAAAATAACCTAGTGTATAGATAAATTTTTTAATAAAGGACTAACTGCCTGTTGATTCATTCTGGCTTCATCAGCAGTTCTAACCACAAAAAATATAGCAGTTAGTGCATCACATAACGCACTAAATGGTAAAGTATATTTTTGACCTTCTAGTGTTTGAAGAAATGTGTTACCACCTTCATCATTTTCCCACATATCATCAAGATCTAAGCATAAGTCATTATAATCTTCAAGAGCATCTGGTGCAAATACATCTTCTGGGTTTACTTCTTTTGCTAATAATAATAAAGCGCTACAAATTGTGATTAGTGCTGGAAAAAACACCTCATCTAATAGCTTGTCATCCTTACAGTATTCAGTAACATCAGAACCTATGACAACAAATCCACTTAGGTAACCATAAAGCCACACAAATAAATTACGCTTTTCTTGCATTGTCAAGTCATCAGAATTTACAGTTCCATTTATACTTACCAAAGGTTTTAATGCTTTATTTTTTTCATAAAGATCATCTGCAATTTGACCAAACAAATCCATTAGGCTATCTAGAAATTTGGTAAAGGCTTTTTCATCAGACATTTTATCTTCATCTAAGATCAAATAAGTTGGTATTACATCATCTTCTTCACTATCACTAGGTGCTGATAAGTAGGCACTAAACCATCCATGCATAAAAAATATATCACAACCTTTATAAAAATATTGTTGTGCTTCTATGTTTAACTTAGCTATATCAAATTTTGCCATTTTATATTTTCACCTTCTATAATATTAACGAATGATTCTAACATAAACTTATCTAAAAGAGGTAAAATCTATCCTTAGAATACATGAAAGAGGAACTTAAATGTCAGGAATAATTAATATTGCCACTAAGGCAGCTTACCAAGCAGCAAATATCATCCAACAAGGCAGTCACAACCCGTCCAATTTACGAGTTGAAAAAAAAGCCGGGGCAAATAACTATGTTACTGAATTAGATAAAAAATCTGAACAAATAATTATTGACACGATAAAAAAAGCTTACCCAGAGCATAATATTTTATCTGAAGAAATCGGAAGCATTAATAATAACTCTGATTTCACATGGATTATTGACCCCATAGATGGCACTACCAATTTTATTCATGGACACCCAGAATATTCAATCTCTATCGCATTTAAACAAAGCGATAAAATCACCCATGGAATAGTTTTTGATCCTAATCGCAATGACTTATACCGCGCTGAAATAGGCAAAGGCGCTTATCTTAATGATAAAAGACTTCGGGTGAGTAAAGTTAATTACCTAGAGGATGCACTAGTTGGTACTGGCTTTCCAACTTGCGATATGAGTATTATTGATAAATACCTTGCTATATTTAAAGATATGTTACTAAATACTACAGGCCACCGTAGAAGTGGCTCAGCTGCACTTGATTTAGCATATGTAGCCGCTGGATATCTTGATGGGTTTTGGGAATTTAATCTGCAACCATGGGATGTTGCAGCTGGATATATATTAATTAAAGAAGCCGGTGGGATGATGAGTGACTTTAACAATACTTCTGAATTCTGGAAAACTGGTAGCATAGTAGCCGGCAATCCAAAAATACATCCTGAACTTTTAAAGGTAATTCAAAAGCACCTATGACAACTCTACCAAGCGTTGGTATAGCTAAAACAGAGCATACTCCAATGATGCAACAATATCTAGGCATAAAGGCTAACCACCCTGATATGCTAGTATTCTATCGCATGGGTGATTTTTATGAATTATTCTTTGAAGACGCTGAGATTGCATCCAAATTATTAGGTATTACATTAACAACCCGTGGTAATTCAGCTGGCAACCCTATCAAAATGGCAGGTGTACCATTTCACGCTGTAGAACAATATTTACTAAAACTAGTAAAAATCGGGCAATCTATTGTTATCGTTGATCAAGTTGGCGAAGTAACAGGCAAAGGACCAGTTGAACGCAAAGTAACTAAGATTCTAACACCTGGCACTATTACTGATGCCTTACTTCTTGATGAAAAGACTGAAAACTTACTATCTTGCATTTACTTATCTAAAAATAACTATGGAATTGCTACCTTATCATTATCTGCGGGTAAGTTTTATATAGAACAAATTACTAATAATGATCTTTTTAATGTTCTTGAACGAATTACTCCAAGTGAATTAATAGTACCAGAATCAATCATTCAAAATATCAGACATCTATATGATAAATCATCTATAAAAGCTATCCCCGACTGGCATTTTGATTATGCTACCCAATATAAAAATTTATGTGAACATTTTGAAGTTAAAGACCTAGATGGATTTGGAATTAGTAATTTCAAAATAGGAATTGTAGCTTCAGGTGTTCTTCTAAATTATGCTAAACAAATGACTTATGGTGAATTGCCTCATATTAATAATATAATAGCTGAAAATAACTCTGATTATCTTATACTTGATGCTATTTCAAGACGTAATTTAGAAATTAACTATACTATCAATGGTGAATGCTCCCCTACACTATTATCAATACTTGATAAATGCGCAACTTCAATGGGTAGTCGCCTACTTTATAAATGGCTTAATAATCCACTTCGAAATCATGAAGCTATAAATGGGCGCTTAGATAGTGTTACACAATTAAGCACCAACCATAATAATGTTTATGACACTCTAAAAAATATCAATGATATCGAGCGTATAACCTCAAGAATAGCACTAGGTTCAGCTCGTCCACGCGATTTATCTGGACTTCGAGATACACTAAAGATATTACCAGAATTAATATTTCCAAATACTAATAATACAACACTTAATAATATCTATAATACTATTAAAAATTTTCCGGATGATGTGCTAGAAAAACTAACTCAAGCTATCAAACCAGAACCAAATAATCTAATTCGTGATGGTGGCATTATTAATGATGGCTATAACGAAGAGCTAGATTATCTACATAATATTCGTTCCAATGGAAATCAATATTT
>CANMQR010000012.1 GCA_947499925.1 Neisseriaceae bacterium | reverse complement strand
GTTACAGGTGGTACTAGAGTTTTATCTGATTGGGTTATTGTGCAAATCAGTGTAAACCCAGGAGAGAGCTTTCTTGATCGGATGATTTCGATGGATGAAGGTGCTAAACGCCAAAAGACTCCAAATGAAATTGCTTTATCGATACTATTAACTGCACTAACAATTATATTTTTATTAGTTGTAGTTACCTTACTCCCAATGTCTATTTATAGTGTAAACGCTAATCATAGTGGTAGTCCAATTACAATTACCATCTTAGTTGCTCTTCTAGTTTGCTTGATTCCAACTACTATTGGGGGATTATTATCCGCTATTGGTGTAGCTGGTATGGGGCGCATGATGGAAGCAAATGTAATAGCTACTTCAGGTCGCGCGATTGAAGCTTCAGGTGATGTTGATGTATTACTTCTTGATAAAACGGGTACTATTACTTATGGTAATCGTCAGGCACGTAATTTTTATTCATTAGCAAATATTTATAAAAAAGTATTAGCCGAGAGTTGCTTCTATTCATCTCTTGCTGATGAGACACCTGAAGGTAAAAGTATTATTTTATTATCTCATGAGTATGGCTTTAATGAAAATACCATTGATAAAGAAAAAATGACTTTTGTACCATTTACTGCTCAAACTAGAATGTCTGGAGTTGATATTGATGATATTATAATTCGTAAGGGTGCATCAGATGCAATTAAACGCTATATAATAGAAAATAACGGTATCTTCCCAGATGAAGCGCAAAAAATAGTTGATATGGTAGCTTCTCGTGGTTCAACACCTTTAGCTGTTGCTAAAGGTAATGAAGTGCTTGGAATTATTGAATTAAAAGATATTGTAAAAGAAGGTATTAAAGAAAAATTTGCTCAGTTACGCCAAATGGGTATTAAAACTATTATGGTAACAGGTGACAATCGGCTAACAGCAGCGGCTATTGCAGCTGAAGCTGGAGTTGATGATTTTTTAGCAGAAGCTACACCTGAGGCAAAATTAGAAATTATTCGTAAATACCAAGCATCAGGTAATCTGGTAGCTATGACTGGAGATGGGACTAATGATGCTCCAGCATTGGCACAAGCTGATGTTGCGGTTGCTATGAATAGCGGGACACAAGCAGCTAAAGAAGCTGCTAATATGGTTGATTTAGACTCATCACCTACAAAATTAATCCAGATAGTTGAAATTGGTAAACAGATGCTGATGACCAGAGGTTCTTTGACAACATTTAGTATTGCTAATGATATTGCCAAATATTTTGCAATTATACCGGCAACTTTCGCCTCAACCTATCCAGTTTTAAATAAACTAAATATTATGCATTTGGCAACTCCAGGTTCAGCCATTTTATCTGCTGTGATATTTAACGCTTTAATAATAATAGCTCTAATTCCACTAGCGTTAAAAGGGGTTAGCTTTAAGCCCATGAGTGCGAGTAGCTTACTTAGGCGGAATTTTTTAATTTATGGTTTGGGTGGCGTTATCGTGCCATTTATTGGTATTAAAATAATTGATACCATTTTACAATTAATTTAGGATTGACTATGCAGCAATTAAAATCAGCACTAATAACTTTTATAGTACTAACTATAATTACAGGAGTTATTTATCCTCTTATAGTTTTTGGTTTTGGACAAACATTTGCATCTTATGAAGCTAATGGTAGTTTCATAACCGTCAATGGTAAGGTTATTGGTTCAGCACTTATCGGGCAGGGTTTTACTGATAATAAATACCTGTGGGGGAGAGCATCAGCAACAGGAGATCATCCTTATAATCCTCTTGCTTCAGGTGGTTCCAATCTTGCCTCTAGCAATCCAGAACTTTTAAAAGCGGTTGTTGATAGAGTAAATGCTTTGGGTGCCAATGTGATTACTCCAGCTCCCATTGATTTGGTCACTAGTTCAGGAAGTGGTCTTGACCCTGAAATTAGTATTGCTGCAGCCTATTTCCAGATTAAAAGAATTGCAAAAGCTCGTGGTGTTAGTGAAGATAATGTAGAAGATATTATTAATAAAAATGCCAAATATCCACTTTTAGGATTTATTGGTGAACCAAGAGTGAATGTATTAGAAGTCAATTTAGCTTTAGATGGAATTAAATAATGAATTTATTATATATATTATCTGGAATCGTTTCTTTTGGTTTACTTATTTATCTAATTATTACTTTATTTTTTCCTGAAAAGTTTTAAGGTCTAAAAATGATTATAGCTTATATTGATTTAGCACTTTTTATTGTGGTATTAACTATAATATCTATAGTACTTGGGTGCTACATCGCTCTTGTATTTAATGGGAATATTGGTTATTTGTCTTTTATTGAACGTCCATTATATAAATTAATTGGTAATACAGGTGAAATGAAATGGGGGCAATATGCTACAGGCATCATGTTATTTAATATCATAGGTATAATATTTGTATTTATATTTCAGCTAATTCAGGGTGCTTTACCATTAAACCCTCAGCATTTAGGTGCAACAACTCTAGATTTAGCTCTAAATACAGCGATTAGTTTTGTAAGTAATACAAATTGGCAATCATATACTCCGGAGGCAACTCTTAGTTATTTGACTCAAATGTTAGCATTAGCAGTACAAAATTTCTTATCTGCAGCAACTGGGATAGCAGTTCTAATTGCTTTAATTCGTGGGTTTGTAGCTGTAGAAAAAGGTACTATAGGTAATGTATGGCAAGATTTAGTAAAATCTACCTTATATATATTACTCCCATTATCATTGGTTTTAGGCTTTGGTTTGGTAAAACTTGGTGTTCCACAAAATTTTAAGAATTATCAAGATGTACAATTAATTAATCCACAAATAGTATCTACAACAGTTGATGGTAAAGTAACAACTAAGATTTATACCACCCAAACAATACCTATGGGGCCAGTTGCCTCACAAGAAGCAATTAAAATGGTAGGTACTAATGGTGGTGGGTTTTTTAATGCTAATTCAGCACATCCTTATGAAAATCCAAATGCTATTTCAAATTGGCTTGAGATGCTTGCTATTTTATTAATTCCTGGTAGCTTATGTTTTGCTTTTGGTCGAATGGTTGGGGATAAGCGTCAAGGATATACTTTATATGCAGTAATGACAATAGTATTTATTATTTTGGCTATTGGGGTTATGCTTGCTGAATTTAATGGAAATCCAGCATTTAATCACCTCTCAATTGATGGGTTCATGAATTTACTTCAAAGTGGTGGCAATATGGAGGGCAAAGAAGTACGCTTTGGTGTCTTTGGGTCTGGTTTATTTGCTGCTGTTACTACAGCTGCTTCTTGTGGAGCGGTTAATGCTATGCATGATTCTTTAATGCCATTGGGTGGTTTGGTTCCATTGTTTTTAATGCAGTTATCAGAAGTAATCTATGGTGGTGTAGGTAGTGGCTTATATGGAATGCTTATATTTGCAGTTCTGTCTGTTTTTATAGCTGGGCTTATGATAGGTAGAACTCCAGAATATTTGGGTAAGAAAATTGAAAGTTTTGAAATGAAAATGGTAGCATTGGTAATTTTGGTAGTGCCATTATTAGTTTTACTGGGTACGGCTATATCTGTTGTAATTGCTCCTGGGTTAGCTGGAATGAGTAATCCAAGCGCTCATGGATTGTCAGAAGTGCTTTACGCTTTTACATCAGCTGCGAATAATAACGGCAGTGCATTTGCTGGTTTAAATGCTAATACCCCGTATTATAATTTAATGCTTGGTTTTACGATTTTTGTTGGACGCTATGGAGTGATAATTCCAATATTAGCAATTGCTGGAAGTTTGGCTACCAAAAAACGCTTAAATGTAACAAGTGGAACTATGCCAACTCATGGTCTATTATTTAGTGGAATTTTGATTGGAGTTATAATAATTGTTGGCGCTCTAACTTATGTGCCAGCACTAGCTCTAGGGCCAATAGTAGAACATTTGATTTTATTTAAGTAAACTTTGCTAGCAGCCTACATATATGCTACTAGCAATTTGTAGATATATTATGTTATGGTATATAGCCTTTATTTAGATATACATCAAGAGCATAACTTGCACCTAAAAATGCTGGGAATTGGTCGGTAATTACAAAAACCGGCATTTTAGTTAAAAATGGACGATAGCGACCTTTACTTTCAAAGCGCGACCTAAAGTCTGATGCGATGAAGAAATCTAAAATTTTAGGTATTATTCCACCACCAATATATACACCACCAAACGCGTTTATCATTACCGCATGATTGGATGCAATAGTCCCTAAGATGCGACAGAAAATTTCTAAAGTCCTAGTACATACCAAATTACCTTTTTGACCTAATTCAGTAATTTCTGATGGTTGTGGGATGCTTTTTATATTTATACGTTTAAATTCACAGATTGCTTCATAAATTAATTGTAAGCCAGGGCCTGATAGAAAGCGTTCAGCCGATACGTGATTAAAGCGTTTATGTAGAAATGTCCATAATTCCACCTCTTCTTGGTTTACTGCGGGGAAACTAGAACGTCCACCTTCAGCAGGTATTGAAAAATAGCCTTCAATTGGATGTTTAATTAATGTTGCCATACCAAGCCCAGTTCCTGGCCCAATAATTGCCATTGGTTTACTGGGGTCTGGTTCGTCTGTACCACCTATTCTAATAAGGTGATCTTTACTAATATGAGGTATTGAGAGTGCTAGAGCATGAAAATCATTTAAAAATAATATACTGTCTAATCCAGTTTCTTTTTTTGTTTTGGACATCGATTGCCCATGCCATGGACTATTTACCATAAATAATGTATCGTCGATTTCAGGTGTAGGTAATGCAAGTGCTGCATGATGTACTTTACCTATCATATTAACTGATGTAAGATACTCGATGACAGCCATGGCTAATGTCTTAAACTTTTTACACTCCAAAACCATTGTTGATTCATATTTATATGGACTAATTTCGATGCTAAATCGTGCATTAGTGCCGCCAATATCGGCAATTAGACGAGGGAATGATTTTACAGTCATATTTTTCTTTCTATTCATACCAAAAAATTTGTGTATCTGGTCTACGGCTTAAAACATAACTTATAGGGTAGTTAAGATTGTCACCCTTATTAGCCACTTTTAATATTTTAAGCTTAGTCTCACCATTTATACTTAAGATTAATACTGGAATATTAGTTAGAGCATTTAAGGTTAAACTAATTCGACTGTACGAAGCTGTTGTTGGATTAGTAATTACGTAATTAGAATCATCATGTAGTGCTTTATTTAATTCTTTTGAGCAGGGAAAGATAGATGCTGTATGTCCATCTTCACCCATACCTAGAATAGCTAAATCTATGTGAGAAATTTTATTATTTGCATTTGTTAGTGCCTTGTCATGGTTTAAGTCTGGATTAACTAATCCAAGAAATTTCGCATTTTTGGCGTTGTTTTTTAGTAAATAAGTTTTAAGTAGATGTTCATTGCTGTCTTTATTATCAGATGCTACGATTCGTTCGTCTACTAAAGTGAAGGTTATTCTGGAGAAGTCAAGTTCTGCAAGGCTCAGTTTTTCAAGTAATGGTATTGGGCTACGTCCACCAGAGATGGCAATAAGGATATTTTGTTTGTTTTTGAGAAGTTCTTTAATGTTTAGTACGATACTGTCAAAAATTGCTTTAACTTGCGAAGAGCTAGATGTGAAAGTTTGTAGATTCATATAAAAACCTTATTGTTATTGACCTAAGATAATTATTCTACACTAAAATCACTGTAACAGCCCAGTAAAATTTTGCTACAATGCAATATAATAAAGATTTTAATGAACAGAATTAATTATTGATAGTAAAAATGAATCATGTTCAATTGGAGCAACCATGTTTCTAACTAAGGTGGTATATGGAATATGAATTTCATCATTAAATTTTATATTTACGATATTATCAGTTCTAAATAGATCAGCAATATCAATATTATCAATTTCATATTCTGTTTTAAGATTAGTCTGTATGCTATTATACACATTTCTTGTATAGTCACGAGAGTAATTTAGCTCTCCTAGAGTGATAAAAACTCGCATAATTTCATACAAAGATAATTGGCGAATATTGTCGCTTGATTTATTTGGTGAGTATGTAAGTAGTGGTTGTAGAGCTTTGTAAGATGCAGCATCTGATACAGTGTTAAAGTCGCTTTGTTGAGTGTAATTATTAAATTCGCTAATTAGTGAATAGGCTTTTTCAAAAGAACCGCTGATATTATGAAGCCAGTTTAACCAATTAGTTATTTTAATACTATAATTATTTTGGTTTTTTTCTACAGCTATATACATAAGTAATAATGAATTATTTTTTGGGGCATTATTTATTTTAGAATTACAAAAGAATATAAAAGATTTTGTTTCACCATATTCTATGTCATCTAAAAATCTAGGGCTTAGACTAAATGCTTCTCTAAATGTAAGTGGGATTTCTTCTTTGGTGCTAAATAACTTGCTAAAATTATCATTATAATCAATAATATTAGCAGTTAAATCTAATTTACAGTGCGAAACTTGAAATTTAGTAGTCATTTATACATTCCCCATTTATTATTTAGTTATTTAGTAGTATCCTGTATTTTAGTAAGTGGATGATAATATTTAAAGTGTTTTTGCCAAGCAGGTTTTTTTGCTTTTTTTAAAAGCTTCCTTTAAATTTTTTCAGAAGCGATTCTATCTTGGATAGGTGAAACTAGCATACCCAAATTTTGGTGGTGGTGCTATAAAGAGTGATACTCAGTGTGAAATTTAAAGTGTTATGATGTGTGAAAGTTGTTATGGTTGTTTGTGATTAAATAGAGGTAAATCAGATGGTTAAAATCTTAAGAAATCATGTTATTGTTGTGAATTATCAAAGCATAATTAGTTTGCTGCACCTCAAATTTATTTATCCAATTTGGATTAATTTTTGAGTTTCTTCTATCAAAATTGACGGAATGTATAGTGCTATTTGAATATAAAAAGTAAAAGTTATGCTATAATCTAGCAATATAAATAATTTTTATGGAGTGAAGCTAATGGGTTTACTAACAGGAAAGAAAATACTTATCACGGGGTTATTGTCAAATCGTTCAATAGCTTATGGAGTTGCAAAAGCATGTAGGTCACAAGGTGCTGAGATTGCAATCACTTATCAAACTGAGCGTTTTTTAGACAGAGCTAAGGGATTTGCTGAAGAATTTGGCACTGATATTATAATACCTTGTGATGTTACTGATGATGCACAAATTGAAGGTGTTTTTACTGAACTAAAAAAACATTGGGATGGTGTTGATGGTGTATTACATAGTCTTGCCTATACGCCCAAAGAAGGCTTAAGCGGAGACTTTGTAGACAATGTATCTCGTGAATGCTTTAGTACTTCAAATGATATTAGTGCTTATAGTTTTAGTGCTTTAGCTAAAGCTGCGCGTCCTATGATGAAAGGGCGTAATTCATCCCTAATTTGTCTAACATACTTAGGTGGTGAACGTGTATTACCAAATTATAATATGGCTGGTGTTGCAAAAGCTGCGCTTGATGCAACAATGCGTTATATGGCGTTTTATTTAGGTGTGGATGGTATTCGGGTAAATTCGATATCAGCTGGGCCAATCAAAACTCTAGCAGCTAGTGGTATTGCTGGATTTTCTAAGATCTTGGATCATGTGGCAAGTAACGCCCCACTTAGACGTAATGTTACTATTGACGAAGTTGGTAATACAGCGGCATTTTTATTCTCACAACTAGCAAGTGGTATTACTGGTGAAATAATTTATGTTGATGCTGGATATAATATTACAGCTTCAGGAATGCAAGGCTAACTAATGGATAGAGAGTATATCTTACAAATTGCTGCAAATGTTTTTGAAGATGAAATTGCTGGTATAAATCAAGTTAGAAGTTATATTGGGGATAGTTTTGTATCTGCTATAGAACTTATTTATAACTGTAGGGGTAAGATAATTGTTACAGGTATGGGTAAATCAGGGCATATTGGAAATAAAATAGCTGCAACTATGGCATCAACTGGAACTCCAGCCTTTTTTGTGCATCCTGCTGAGGCGCTTCATGGTGACTTAGGGATGATAGATGAAAAAGATGTGGTTATAGCTATTTCATTCTCTGGTGAATCTGATGAGCTAATGGGTATACTACCAATAGTAAAACGTAGAAATGTGCCAATGATAGCCATGACTGGTAACTCAGATTCAAGCCTTGCTAAAATAGCTAATTGCGTATTAAATATCAAAGTTGATAAAGAAGCCTGTCTTCTTGGTCTAGCACCAACTACTAGTACAACGGCATGTTTAGTATTGGGGGATGCATTAGCTGTATCGCTATATACACTTCGTGGCTTTAAGCCTGAAGATTTCGCTTTGTCTCATCCTGGAGGCTCTCTTGGACGGCGTCTTTTGACTCGTGCTAGTGATTTAATGCATACAGGAGAACGATTACCTCTAGTATATCCAGACACATCACTAAAAGATGTTGTTATGGAGATAAGTAAAAAAGGCTTAGGGTTTGCCGGTGTTGTTGATGGTAGTAATAAAATTGTTGGAGTGGTTACTGACGGTGATTTAAGGCGCCTGATAGATAATCAAACTAATATACAAACAACTACTGCAGAAGCTATTATGAGTAAATCACCTAAAACTATTCTGTCAAGTAGTCTTGCTGTAGAAGCTATTGAATTAATGGAAAATAATAAAATAACTGGATTTGTGGTAGTTGATGAAAATAATCAATTTGTTGGTGCGTTTAATTTATATGATTTGCTTCAGGCAAAATTAATTTAGAGATATATTATGACAAAGCTATATGATAAAGCAAAAAAAATAAAAGTAATAGTTACTGACGTTGATGGTGTATTGACTGACGGCTCTATATTTATTACTGAAGATAAAATTGAACCATTTGGTAAATTTAATATTTATGATGGAATGGCTATAGATATTGCCCATGGTAGTGGATTAAAACTTATTGTTATTTCTGGGCGGAAATCACGAGCAACTGAAGCTCGTTTTAATAAACTTGGCATTGATGAAGTTTATACTGGGATAGATGATAAAGCAAAAAAACTAGTTGAAATTGTAGAAAGATTGAAATTAGATTCTT
>CANMQR010000011.1 GCA_947499925.1 Neisseriaceae bacterium | reverse complement strand
TAATATTTTTTGCAATATCATAAATCCATTTTTTATCGATATTTCGATTATCACTACTAGCTGTTATATCGTAAAATACTAGCTCATCCGCACCAGAATCAGAATAGCGTTTGGCAAGTTCTATAATTTCGCCCACAATTTCATGATTACGAAATTGAACACCTTTAACTACAGCTCCATCTTTTACATCAAGACATGGGATAATTCGTTTTTTTAGCATTTAGGTAAACTCGATTTTTTCAAGTGGAATCTTACCCTCATAAATAGCCTTACCAACTACTGCCCCATAAACATTTAATTCTTTTAGTTTTATCAAATCATTTAGTGCTCCCACTCCACCCGATGCAATTAGTTTAATATGTGGAAATCGTTCTTGTAGTTCTTGGTATAAATCCATACTAGGGCCTTCCAAAGTACCATCCACACTTATATCAGTACATAATACATATTTAGCAGTTGCATAATAATTTAATAAATCCCACACCGTAACCGTACTTTTTTCTTGCCAACCATGAGTCGTAACCATTGGCGTACCATCTTCATTTAAATGACAATCAAGTGCTAAAACAATTTTTTCTGGCCCATAAATATCAAGCCATTGTTTAACCAAGTCTTTATTTGATACACATATACTACCTAAAACAACTCTTGATACACCATATCCAAATAGCCGTTCAATATCTTCGGTAGTTCTTATACCACCACCAACTTGTACTTTTAGATCACTTGAAGCTACCAAAGATTTTATCAACTCCCCTTGAGCAATTTTCCCTTGTTTAGCACCGTCCAAATCAACCATATGTAGCCATGTTGCTCCAAATTTAGCAAACTCTTCTAACATTGAAATCGGATTATCATTATATACTTTAGTAGTTGCAAAATCGCCTTTAGTCAAGCGAACACATTTGCCATCTCTCAAATCAATTGCTGGATAAATTATCATTAACTATTCCAAAAAAATTACTCAGCAGCAGCTCTCCTAATATACCTGATTTCTCAGGATGAAACTGCATCCCATAAAAATTATTATTCTGTACTATTGCACTAAATCGATTCCCATAATCACATGATGCTATGGTTGCCTCATTTACTGGTGCATAAAAACTATGCACAAAATAAACATTATCATCTTGCCCTAGACCATTAATTAAAGGTGAATGCACTTCTACATTTAAATTATTCCACCCCATATGAGGGACGATCAAATTAGTATCAGGAATAAAACGATTAACCCTACCTGCAACCACCCCAAGACAATCTACATCACCTTCACTTGAATGCTCATATAATAACTGCATCCCTAAACATATGCCAAGTAACGGAGTTTTTAAATTACGAAGCACATCAACTAAGCCATGTTTTTTAAGATGCTCCATTGCATATTTAGCACTACCAACTCCAGGTAATATTACGCCATTAGCCGAATTAATGACATCAGCATTATGAGTAAATTCATAGTCAATTTTAAGTTTATCTAAAGCTGTAGTAACTGATAAAAAATTAGCTCCACCACCATCAATAACAGCTATCATATTGAACCTTTTGTTGATGGAATATCGTCACTTGTCTCTTTTATCGCTTGGTTTAGTGCTTTAGCACAAGCCTTAAATAAGCCTTCAACCATATGGTGAGCATTTTCCCCTGTTGCTGATAGATGAATTGCGGCTTCAAGTTTATCAGAAAAACTTAAAAAGAAATGTTCTACTAATTCAATGGGGAAGTCGCCAATTAAAGGCGTTGGGAAATTAGCCCTAAGCACCAAAACCCCACGCCCACTTAAATCAATACTAGCAGCTGCATTAGCTTCATCCATTGGTAATACAAATCCATAGCGATTAATTCCGCGCTTATCTCCTAGTGCATTTTTCAGTGCTTGACCTAATGAAATCGCTACATCTTCAACTGTATGGTGATAATCAATATGCGTATCACCTGTAGCACTTAGCTCTAAACTAAAGCCACCATGCTTGGCTAGTTGTTCCAGCATATGATCAAAAAAACCAATTCCAGTATTAATTTTAATTGGCTCTTTTTTGTCTAAATTAACCCTAACCAATATATCCGTTTCATTGGTTTTTCTAACAATTGCAGCAGTTCGTTCGCTAACAAGATATTCTTTAATATCTACCCCAAAAGCTCGTAATACTAGATTATTTTCCAAAGGCGTACCAATAGAGATTCTTATAGTGTTAGGAATATCACGACTACGATTCCGAATAATAATTCCACGCGACAAGAAATGTTGATAAACCTCACTGGCTTCAGAAACTTTGATTAATAAATAATTAGCCTGACTCTTATAAACATGAATGCCTGAAACTTTAGATAACTCTTGATACATCCGCTCACGCTCTTTTTTTATCACCTCAATATTACTATTTGCCACTTCTAAACCAAATGGGGATAATGCTTGAATAATAAGATTTATCGATGGAACAGGAATTGGGTATGGGGCAATTACCTTACTAATTAATTTAATAATCTCGTTACTAGCTAATAATGTACCAACTCTAACCCCAGCAAAAGCATAAGCTTTCGACAGTGTTCTCATAACGACCATATTGGGGTATTTATTTAATAAACTAACTGCCGATGGCGCATCGGCAAATTCCATATACGCTTCATCTACTGCTATAATACTATTTGGCATATTGAGGGCAATTTTCTCAATGCCTGCTATATCAATAATATTCCCAGTTGGGTTATTCGGAGTACATAAAAATACTATTTTTACTTTGTCTCGCCCTATATTAATTAGTTTATCAGCATCCAGACTAAAATCATCTTCTAGATTAACTTTTACAATACCAATTCCAGAAATATCAGCTGCAACTTGATAATAGCCATAGGTTGGAGGCGTGAATAAAACACTATCTTTATACGGCGTACAAAATACCCGTACTAGTAAATCCATAACTTCATCCATCCCACGAGCAACAAGCACTTGGTCTTTATGTACCCCATAAATTGCTGCTAAACGTGAGATAACAGCTTTTGGCTGCGGTTCAGGATAACGATTTAGTTGATGCACTTCTTTTGACATTGGGTATGGTAGAAATGGATTTTCATTAGCATCAAGCTGTATCATTCCGGCAAAGTCTGCCATTTCAGAACGAGCTGAACTATAGCCTTTCATTGCCCAAATTTCAGGGCGTGTAATTTGTTGTAACCAATTAGACATTTTCTACCTTTTTAAAGTGATCTAGTCTGATACTAACCGCATTTTTATGAGCATCAAGCCCTTCTAATGTTGCTAAATTCTCTATACTTAAGCCTAGCATTTTAAGACCCTGAGGACTTAAATCTTGAAATGATATAGATTTCATAAAACCAATTACATCTAGTCCACTATACATATTGGCATATCCATACGTTGGTAATACATGATTAGTTCCACTAGAATAATCTCCTGCTGATTCAGGAGACCATTTACCAACAAACACAGAACCTGCGTTTTTAACCTGTTTCAGATAATCCATTGCATTATCCAAATGAAGGATTAAATGTTCTGGAGCATAAATATTTGATATTTCAAAACATTCATCAATATCCTTAGCTATTACAACCACACTTTTAGCTAAAGACTTATCTATTATTTCACGTCTTGCTAATTGATTTTTTTGAATTAATACATGTGACAATACTTTATCCGCCAAATCTTGATCTGGCGTTACTAGTACAACATGGGCATCAATATCATGTTCAGCTTGGGCAAGTAAGTCACTTGCGACAAACTCGGGTATTGCATTTGTATCAGCAATAACCAACACTTCAGAAGGGCCTGCAGGCATATCAATAGCTGTCATACTTTTGCCTACTGATACTTGTAACTTCGCCTCAGTAACGTATTTATTACCAGGTCCAAATATCTTATGAACTTTCGGAATAGACTTGCTACCATAAGCAAGTGCCGCAATAGCTTGAGCTCCACCAATTTTGTAGATTTTGTCAATTCCACACAAATTTGCTGCAAATAAAATAGCAGGAGATATGCTACCGTCTTTCATCGGTGGCGTTACTAATATCTTGTCCTCACACCCCGCAATTTTTGCTGGAATTGCTAGCATCATTAGCGTTGATACAAGAGTTGCAGTACCACCGGGGATATATAAACCAACCTTCTCAATTGGGCGATATATTTTACCCAGTACTATTCCATCTTTGGTATACGAAAATTCTTTTGGCTTACTTATATTATGATAATGACTAATATTCTCATAAGCCTTAGTAATTGCATCTTTATAATGTTGTTCGAGACTATCAGCAGCTAGGTACTCCTCTTTAGTCACAAGAAGACTATCTAATTTCACGCTATCAAATTTTTGACTATACTCATAAAGTGCGCTATCACCATTTGCTTTTACATTATTGATAATTTCACTTACTATATTAGACAAATTATTATCATTCTCTAGGCTACTTCCTCTAGATAAGATACTATTTTTTTCGCTTAAGCTTAATTTGGCCCAATTAACTTTTAGCATCCCTACTCCATCATCTTTTCAATTGCAACAGACAATATAGAAGTTGCACCAATGCTTTTAAGTTTTGATATCGTATCCCAAAATACATTTTCCTCACAAACAACATGCACCGCAACTTTGTCAGGATAACCATCAAGTGCTAGGGTAGTTGGAGCTTCACATCCAGGTAGTAGGTTTTTTAATTTAGCTACATTTGATTTATCTATATGTAACATAATATATTTACTATTTTTTGCTTTAATTACACTTTGAAATCTAAATATTAGTTCATCAACTCTCTTTTTGATATCGGAGCTAAGACCTTTACGCCCAATTAAAACAGCTTCACTTCTAAGAATTACTTCCATTTCAAATAAACCATTTTCTTTAAGTGTAGTACCAGTTGATACCAAATCACAAATAGCATCAGCAATCCCAATCTTTGGTGCTAACTCAACCGAACCATGCATTACGATTATTTTGGCATTAATATTATTCTTATTTAAGAAGTCTTTTAGGGTTGAAGGATATGAAGTTGCGATAGTTTTATCATTTAGATCATTTAGACATTTAACACTACCATCATTAATAACTGCAATACTTAATCTACAAGTAGCGAATTTTAAGCGTGATATTATTTCAATATTACTATTAGGATTATCAAGTTGGTATTCGATAAATAGATTCTCTCCAGCAATACCAATATCTGAAGCGCCACTATCAATAAATCCGGGAATATCATCGTCCCGAACCATTAAAAAATCAGTATTTAATTCATCTGATTTAACTAAATAATGATTTTTTGCTGGACGTATATTAAAACTACATTTATTTAATAAATCAATACTACCATCAGATAGTTTCCCAGATTTTTGTAGCGCAATTCTTAATCTTGTATTCAATTTCTTCCCTTTTAAGCAATAATTCTAAGTGTAGCTTCATGTAGTTTTTGATTAGCTGATGCTAAACACTGACCACAAAAACTCTCCTGGGTAATCTTATTACCATTCCAGTCAGTAATAACTCCACCGCTTTCTTCAATAATAGGTATCAATGCTGCAACATCATAAAAATGTAAATCAGCTTCCATAATTAAATCAATATGTCCATTAGCTAACAAGCCATAGGAATAGGCATCTCCTCCAAAACCTGTGAGCTTAACCTGTTCTTTTAATAAAGAAAACTTTTGTTGTTCGATATCTGTTTTAAACATATATGGTGTTGTAGCATTTAATCTAGCATCTGCTAATAGCTTAATATCGCTAGTTACAAGTTTTTTACCATTTAACCACGCACCTTGTCCATTAACCCCAACAAACCTATCTTCAAGTATTGGCTGATCTATAATTCCAATTTGTGGCACATCGTTTTCAAGTAATGCTATTAGTGTTGTATATGTTGGTTTACCACACAAAAAAGCAACCGTTCCATCAATTGGGTCAATAACCCAAGTATATTTTGCGTTTTTATTTTGATCAAGATACTCTTCACCTATTATACCATGGCTTGGATAATTACTTTTGATCCAAGACCTAAGACTTTCCTCAATTTTTTTATCTGCAATAGATACTGGTGAATGATCATAAGTTTTAGATTCAATATTTAAAGGCTTACGAAAATAATTACGGCTTATATCTGAGGCTAATTCAGCTAGTTGAATCCCAGCTAAAAAAAATTCGTCCCTAAATGCTTTTTCCATAATCTACCACTAACTTACTAAAAATAGACATAATTATATCATGTATGGGAATTTGATAACACACCGAAGAGAAACTTGCTAATATTTTAGGGCATGGATCCCAGATTCGCATTTAGGCAGCGACTAGTTTATATCTGGGATGACATTCTCACTTCCGTCATTCCAAACAAAAACATACTGCTGTTTCGATACGAGCTTGGAACTCATGCCCTAAGACGAATAATAATCACAGCAATGATTTATGATACATTGGCTACACATTGGTGTTCGTGCTTTACAAATGTAGCGACCATGTAAAATCAGGTGATGATGGGCATCTAGTTTAAATTCTTTAGGGATTACTTTGTTTAATTTTAATTCCACAGCTAGTGGAGTAGTGCCTTTTGCTATTCCAAGACGATTACCAACCCGAAAGATGTGCGTATCAACTGCTATTGTGAGTTTCCCAAATAATGTATTTAGAATTACGTTGGCAGTTTTTCGCCCTACTCCAGGTAATTTAACAAGATCATCAAATTCTTGTGGCACTTTTGATTGATATTCATTTACCAATATATGACAAAGATTATATACATTTTTGGCCTTGGTTTTATATAAACCAATCGTTTTGATATATTGTTCGAGCTTTTCTTGTCCAATACTAATAATTTTTTCTGGTGTATTTGCTACTTGATAAAGCACCTTAGTTGCTTTATTAACCCCCACATCAGTTGCCTGAGCTGATAGCACAACAGCTACTAACAGCTCAAACTCTGAGTTATAAACTAGTTCAGTAGTTGGATTTGGATTATCATGACTTAAAATTGCAAATATTTCTTTTGCTTGTTGCTTTCTATCCACTATTCAGAATAATCCAGGTATGGGTTTTCAAAACGAGTTGATTTAGCTATAAAGGCTAATTCTACCACCCCAGTTGAGCCACTTCTGTTTTTGGCAATATTAATTTCAGATAGATTACCTTTTTTACTTTCTTTATCATAATAGCTATCACGATAAAGCAATAAGATAATATCGGCATCTTGCTCCAAGGCTCCAGACTCACGTAAATCTGCAATATTTGGGCGTTTATCTTGTCGACTCTCAACTTCACGATTTAACTGCGACAATAACACTATTGGTACATTTAACTCTAGAGCTAGAGATTTTAAAGACCTTGAAATATCAGCTATTTCCTGAGCCCTATTGGTATTTCTGCCATTACCAAGCCCTGACATAATTTGTACATAGTCAATAACAATAAGACCCAAATCACCCAGAGTATCTTTTAGACGTCTTACACGAGCTCTCAAATCAATCACATTAATTCCTGGAGTTTCTGCTATATGAATTGGGGCATTACGTAATTCATTCATTGCTAAAAACATTTTGTCCATATCATCATGGGATAAATCACCTCTTTTTATCGAGCCTTGATCAACCATAGCAACAGAACTAAGTAGTCTTTGCACCAACTGCTCCCCAGTCATCTCCATTGAAAACACTGCTACTGGAAGTTTGTTTTTAAGTGCAACATTCTCAGCTATATTAAGTGCGAAAGATGTTTTACCCATACCAGGACGTCCTGCAACGATAATTAATTCTCCACGTTGTAACCCTGATGTCATCTGATCTAATTGATGAAAATGTGTTGCGATACCTGTAACCGCATTTTTATCTTCTCTCTCGGCCATTTGGATAGTTCGTTCAATAACTCGTTCCAATAAAATCTTCAAATCTGCAAATTGCTTATTACTGGTATTTAAATCCTTAATCTTAAAAATTCGCTGTTCTGACTCATCCAAAATAACATCAATATCACGCCCTTCGGGAGAATATGCATTATCAGCAATCTCAGACCCTGCCTTTACAAGCTCACGAAGTACATAGCGCTCTCTTACAATTGAAGCATAACTTTTGATATTACTACTACTAACTGTTGCATCTACTAGATTATTGATATATTCATAACCACCAATATACTCTAATTGATTCGATTGTACTAATGCATCAGAAATAGTAATTGCATCAACATTTTTATTAATACTTTTTAGGCGTACCATATGATGAAAGATTATTTGGTGTTCTTTACGATAAAAATGTCCTTCATGTAAAATACCAGCTATATCTATATACGCATCTTCATCAATTAATAACCCTCCTAAAATCATTTGCTCCGCCTCAATTGAATGTGGCGGAGTTTTTAGGATTGATACAACATTATTTTCTTCCATTATTAACCTATTCTATAGACTACCATGAAATACATGGTATAAAACTTAAAAATTATTTCTTAATTCGCGTAATTTTATAAAGCAATCTAAACCAGACTTTACTTCTTGCCCAATAATTTTAGAAACGCTATCAATTATATTTCTATCATTAGTACGTAAAAAAGGATTTGTTAAAAGCTCTACCCCCATTGATATTGGAAGGGAGTTTCCTAGACGATCTAATTTATCTTGTTCACACTCTATACGCTTAGTGATATCGTTATTATTAGGCTCAATAAATTGTGCAAATTGTAAATTTTTGATAGTGTACTCATGACCTGGATATATCAAAATATCTTGTTGCAAATTAGACAACTGAGTTAAAGATTTATACATAGCAACAAAATCATTAGTAAATACCCGCCCACAACCTGAAGCAAATAATGTATCTCCGGTAAATATATGCGTCAGTCCCAGAAATTCTACAATATAACAAATTCCAGTATATGTATGCCCAGGGGTTGCAATTGTTTTAACTTGTAGCCAAGGACATAAAGGAATACTTTCATTGCCAAATAGTTCATTAGTTGCAATACTTCCCATGCCATATACTGGAACATTTGGAGCATAGCTAACAATATCAGCAACACCACCCATATGATCAGCATGATCATGAGTTAATAAAATAGCTAGCAAATTAAATTTGTTAGTTATGATATAATCAAGCACTACAGTAGATGAGCCTGGATCAACAATAATTAAGTCTCTCTCGTGTTGTATAAACCAAATATAATTGTCGCTAAAAGCTTTAAGGTAACCAATTTGCATTATGCCAAATCTTCAAAAATTACAACAGTGGTTATTATACACCGCCCACGGTAAGTATACACTTCTGAATGAAACAAAATTCTATCAAAATGCAGTACACAATGTCTTTGGTTACTACTCATTACAAATTGGACTACCAGAATTAAATTTTCTTAATGGTAATAAAATAAACAACCATTATGTAATTGGTAAAGATATAAAATGTAACTTATTTAATTTACCTTTTGAGACTAATAGTGTTGACCTTATCGTATGTCCCCACGCTCTTGAATTTATGCCTAATTATGAACTAATACTTAATGAGTTTCAAAGAGTTCTCATCCCCCGCGGTAAATTAGTCATCACAGTTTTTAACAGCAGTTCATTTTTTGGGCATCAGATTAAAAATAATGAGTACCTAAATAATGCAACTCCGATTAAATTAAATATCATTAAAAAGCAATTAAATAATCTACATTTCAGTATTCAAGGTGGTAAATTCTTGGGTTATTGCCCTATTGTAAAAAACGAGAAAACGCTATCAAGACTTGGTTTCATTGATAAAATTGGCGATCGCTGGTTTCCAACATTAGCAAATTCTTTTGGTTTAGTTGCGGTCAAAAATATAGCTACTTTTATAAAAATAAAAAAACAGCCTCAAAGTTATCAAGCAAAACCATCCCCAATTCTAGGAACCGCAAAAATATGTCAAAAGTAATCATATACACTGATGGAGCGTGTAAAGGCAATCCAGGGCTTGGTGGCTATGGAGCGATTCTTATGTATAATGAACATAAAAAAGAAATCAAAGGAGTCGTACCCGATACTACCAATAACAAAATGGAATTAACTGCAGTAATTGAAGCCTTAAAGCAAATCAAATTCGAATGTAACATCGACATCTACACTGACTCACAGTATGTCCAAAGAGGCATGACTGAGTGGATAACTGGGTGGAAAAAGAAAAATTGGAATAAAGTAAAAAATATCGAACTGTGGCAGGAATTAGATAGTCTAGCAT
>CANMQR010000010.1 GCA_947499925.1 Neisseriaceae bacterium | reverse complement strand
TATTATTAGGTAGTTGTATGGCTTTTGCATTTCCACCACATGCTGTTAGTTATATAGTTTTTATTATCTTGACATTGTTTATTCTGGGTTTACAGCAGCGATTTACAAAATCAAGCTTTTGGTATGGTTATAGCTTTTATTTTGGCGCTGTTGTTGCATTTATCGGCTACTGGTTTAGTCATTATTTTCATACTCAACTTGGTGCGGGATATCTGTTATCTTATGCTCTTACCTCAATTATTTGCTTTTATACTGCGTTTTATATTGGCATTATCTGTTTTTTATATAACAAACTACGAATAGGTAATCAATTTTTTAATTTGGTGGTTTTATTTCCATCTCTTTGGGTATTAACCGAATTAATACGGGGATTGTTTTTTCCGCGATCTTGGTATGTTCTTGGGAATATAGTAGTTAATATTCCAGTTTTTTCAGGTTTCTATCCTATATTTGGGGTGTACTTTGTATCGTGGTTAATTGTTGCTATTTCTGGACTAGTTTGTTATATTAGCCTCTATCAACAAAAATCTTTGGTAGGGTTAATAAAATGCCTATGTGTAATTGTAATAGGCATTAGTATGTCTTATTTACTTTCTCAGGTGCGATATACCCAAAAATTTGGAAATCCTATCCAAGTTGCATTGATTCAGCCAAGTATTTTTTCAACCAATAGTCTTACTGAACAAAAACTTTTAGCAACAGAAGCTATTGTTGAGAAACTTGTAACAAATGTCAATGCAAGTCTAATCATACTTCCAGAAACTATATTTGGGACTGACCCACATTATTTAAGTGATGGTTATTTTGATAGATTAAAGAATTTAACAAAAGGTAGTAGGGTTATTTTTGGATCCCCACTTAGTTGGCTAGGAGAGCTGCATAAAACTGGAGTAGCCAATATAGATAATCCAAATCATCTAATTTATACAAAACATTATCTGGTACCATTTGGTGAGTACATACCTCTACAAGGTAATCCTATAATGGATTTTTTGGTGCAGAGTATTGGGTTTAGTCTAAAGAACTATATACCGGGGGCATATATTCAAGAACCGATGTTAGTAAATGGGCAAAAATTTGCATTTAATATCTGTTATGAAAACACCATCAATGACTTTGTTGCTAAAAATGCAGTAGCTGCTACGATTTTAATCAACCAATCAGATTTATCATGGTATGGAAAGACAGTGATGAAGGATTCGTCATTACAGTTTTCACAAGCACGTGCTTTGGAAAATCAGCGTTATTTCTTACAAGATGGCAATACTGGAGATACTGTAGTTATAAACCCTATGGGTCAAATAGAACAAAAGATTCCAGCTTTTGAAGCGGGGCTTATAATTACTAGTATACAAGGGTATAGCGGTACTACGCCGTTTGAGTTTATGGGCAATATCCCAATTTGGTTATTATGTGGTTTGGTATTGTTATTAGCAATTACCAGAAAATTTTTGCGAAAAATATAAGCATTTTGGGGCGTGATATTGTATACTAACTCTTGTATCATAAAATTTATAAGACTTTTTATTGTTTAAGGGAATTTTGATGAATCTTAAAAAAATACTTATAGTTATTACTCTAGCATCTAGTTTTGCGGCATGTAGTACTACTAAAGCTCCAGTTGTTCAAAATATTGAAGAAGTTGTAGATGTTAATGTAACTTCTTATTATAATTCGGTATGGTTTGATCGTAATTCGACAAAAGTTGCCGATAGCTTTGATACTGTATTAGACCTTAATGCAGACTATTTAAAAGCAAATCCGATTGCTTTGGTTCAATTGCAAGGTAATGCTTCAGAGGTAGGTTCAAAAGAATATAATTATAAGCTAGGGCTTCTACGTACCCATGCTGTTGCTAAAGAACTGGTGAAGCTTGGTGTGAATCCAAAACAAATTCAAGAAGTATCTTTTGGTTCTAGTAAACAAGTATTTGCAAAAGATAAACAAGCATCACAACGGGTAGATATTGCTTACACAAGTGGCGCTCCGATTTCATATTATATCGAACAATTACCTATAGTATCAACTGAGGATGAAACCGTTGAGTTTGAGTCAATTAGTATTAAGCCTCAACCTAAGCATGCTAAAGTTGATAGTAGTGCACCAAGTACTATAGTGCCACTACCTAATGGTGCAGGACATGTAACTGCTTCAGCTCCAGATTCTAATTCAGCAGAGTCAAGTGTAGCTAATGCTGCATCTATTATGGGTATTTCTGAAGCTAATTAGTGTATCTTTTCTTGCATGAGAATTATAGAGCATGGATCCCAGCCTCCGCTGAAATTCATGCTCTTGCCCTAAAGTTTACTTATAAACTGGGTGTTTAGCACATAACTCTAAAGCTTGTTGCTTCACACGCTCAATCACTTCGTTATTTGTTGTGTTTTCTAATACATCAGCTATCATATTACCTAGTATTTCACATTCAGATTCTTTGAATCCACGCGTAGTAACGGCTGGAGTTCCAAGACGAATACCAGAAGTTACAAAAGGCTTCTCTGGGTCATTAGGAATAGAGTTTTTATTAATTGTTATATTAGCTAATCCCAGAGCTTCTTCAGCTACTTTTCCAGTAATACCTTTAGATCTTAAATCAACAAGCATTACATGAGATTCTGTTCTACCTGATACAATTCTAAGGCCGCGTTTAACTAGAGTTTGTGCCAAAGTATTGGCGTTTTTCTTAACTTGGGCTTGATAGGTTTTAAATTCTGGTTGTAATGCTTCTTGAAAAGCAACTGCCTTGGCGGCAATTACATGTTCTAATGGACCACCTTGTAACCCAGGGAAAATTGAAGAATTAAGCATTTTCTCATACTCAGCCTTAGCAAGAATAATTCCACCACGTGGACCGCGAAGAGTCTTATGGGTAGTAGAAGTAACAAAATCAGCATAAGGAACAGGATTTGGATATACTCCAGCTGCAATTAAACCAGAGTAATGTGCCATATCAACCATAAGAAGAGCCCCAGATTGTTTGGCAATTTCACTAAATTTTTTAAAATCAATCTCTAGAGAGTAAGCTGAGGCACCAGCTACTATTAGTTTTGGCTTATGTTCCAAAGCTAATTTGAGAACTACATCATAATCAATCTCTTCTTTTTCATTTAAGCCATAGCTTACAAAATTAAATAATTTACCTGATAAGTTAACTGGAGAACCATGAGTCAAATGCCCACCATCAGCTAAAGACATCCCAAGAACAGTATCTCCTGGTTTTAGTACCGCAAAATATACCGCTTGATTAGCTTGAGAGCCAGAATGCGGCTGTACATTGGCATACTCGGCACCAAATAGTTTTTTTAGTCTATCTATTGCTAATTGCTCAACCATATCTACGTACTTGCAGCCACCGTAGTAGCGTTTATTAGGGTAGCCTTCGGCATATTTATTGGTAAGAACCGAGCCTTGAGCTTCCATAACCGCTTTTGAAACATAGTTTTCTGAAGCGATTAATTCTATATGTTCTTCTTGGCGCGTCTTTTCTTGTTCCATATAGCCAAACAATTCATTATCATTTTGTTTAATTGATGCATTAAAATCAAGCATATTTTGTCCTTTAAAATTTATTATTCTTTTGTTCTTCCGTATTTATCATCAAAGCGTACTATATCGTCTTCCCCCAAATACTTACCACATTGCACCTCAATAATTACAAGATTCTCATCAGTATTATTTTCTAAGCGATGCTTCATTTCAATCTCAATATAAGTTGATTGATTCGCTGTTAGTTCAAATTTTTTGTCATTTTTGGTAACTGTTGCAATACCATCAACTACAACCCAATGTTCAGTTCTATGGTGGTGTTTTTGAAGTGATAATGCAGCATGTGGTTTTAATTCAAGACGTTTTATTTTATAAAAAGGCCCTTCTTCAAGTACCGTATATGTTCCCCATGGACGATAAGCTGTTTGGTGAAGCTGAAATGTTTGATGTTCCATTTTTTTTAGTCGCTCAAAGATAATCTTTACATTTTGAGCATGGTTTTTGTCAGCTATAAGTACCGCATCCGGTGTATCTACAATAATAAGATCCTTAATATCAACCCCAGCAATTATCCTATCAGTTGAGTAAATAAGACAGTCTTTGGTATTATGTAAGACACTTTCTCCAATTATAGCGTTATTATCTTTGTCTTTAGGAAGTGTTTGGGCTATTGATAACCAAGATCCAATATCTGACCATCCAATAGAACATGGTAATACAGCTGTTTTCTTGCTTTTTTCAAAAAGAGCGTAATCAATAGATATACTCTCTGGTTGTAAGAATAGCTCACGATTCAGATGCACGATTTTACTATTATTTAAGGTGTCAATTTTGGAGTTGGATAAGCAGTTATTAGTTGCTTTAAGTAGCCTATGGGCATATGTTGTAAACTCTTTTAGAAAAACATCCACCCGTCCACAAAACATTCCAGAATTCCATAGGTAGTTCTTAGATTCTAAATATTCGCGGGCGCGTTCGAGGTTAGGTTTTTCAACAAAACGTTGTATGGAGTAACCTTTAGCAATACACTCTTTGGTGTTAGCTTCTATATAACCATAGCCAGTCTCAGGGTATTCTGGGTTGATACCAAATGTAGCGATATAACCATTTTGAGCAATTTCTTCGGCGCTATCAACAGCAGCCTTAAATGCTTCAAAATCACTTATCAGGTGATCGGCAGGAAGGATTAGGATCGTCTCATCTGGGCTGTAATTCTCTGCTATAAATAAACAAGCAGCAGCTATTGCTGGGGCAGTGTTCCTACCATATGGTTCAAGGATAAAATCACAAGGGAGATTGTTTTCATTGATTTGTTGATATTCATCTTGCATCCGAAAGTGAACTTTTTCGTTAGTAACTGTCAAAATTGCATTGACATTAGTGAGATTACTTGCTCTAATAAAGGTGTTTTGAAGTAAGCTATGCCCATCCGCTAGCTTGATAAAAGGTTTTGGGTCTAGTTGTCTTGACACTGGCCATAAGCGAGAACCTGAGCCGCCTGATATAATTACTGGAATCATAATTTACCCCTTAAAGAAACTAATAGCATAACCAGAATTATACAGTATTACAATCTAGTATTGTATAAAATAAAGGCAAAGTTTGTTATAAAACTATGCCTTTATTTTAACTTATATTAATAATTGGTTGTGGTTATGAATATTGGAGCAACTTGGGTGGAAACACTTGATGGTATTATTGGGGTTAATAACCCAGAGTTCTTATCAACACTTAACATATTAACTGAGCCATTCATAGTTGTACTAGGTTCGTACTTATCAGAATTGGTCTTTGTTAATTCTATATAATTTATATACGCATATGTGCCAGAGGGATCAAAAGTCATTCCAACAGATACAGCAGGTGCACCTAAAGATATAGACGATTCTAGAGCCAATTTTCCTGATGACTCAATATTGTAGGTTTGTAATAACAATGTAGAGGATTCATTTTTTGATTCAATAAAAGATGCATAGGCATGAGTGCCTGATGAGTCAAGCATAAGATTAGTTATATCGGTCGATTCTGATGATTCGCTTGAGGATGAATAGCTTATACTACCATTTTCTGAGTCTATATTATATATGTTAATTGAGCTGCTATTAGAGCTTTCATAATATGCTCCAAAATACGCGTAATCGTTTAATGGGCTGAGAGCCGTAGTTATTGAAATTTTACCTGTTATACTTAGAGCTGATTCTTCAATTAATATGCCATTACTTAAAACCATAAATGTAAAAATTGTACTATAAGCTTTATCGCTACCATTTTTGGTATACCCAGTTAAATAAGCGTATTTACCAGATGAACTGAGCTTTATAACTCCGGGATTGTTACTTTCTGTGGAAATATATGATTCTTCAGTAAGGTTTCCGCTTTGAGGGTTAATTTGCCATACAGACACACCACAACCTTCAGCGCAGTTGGTGCTTTCTAATAGTCTGCTACCATGAGTTACATAGGCATGGGTAGATGATTTATCAAGCGCTATACTAAATGGAGATGGCCGTGTAGATACCGATGACTCTAAATATAGCTGTCCAGTTGTTGGGTTAATGCTATATATAGAAATTGTACTCTCCCCAAAATTGGTTACATATGCATGAGTATTAGATGAGTCAACGGCAATCATTGTTGGGCTTAATTCGGTAGGTATAGTTGGTGGTGTAAGTGGGGTAAGGGTGCCATTGCTAGAATTAATGCTATACATAGATATGCTATTACTATATAAGTTGGTAACATAGGCATAATTATTAGTTTGAGTAGAGCTTGTCGCTACACTTGAATTACATGCACTTAATACTATTCCCCATGCGGCAATCAAGCCAGTTCTAATGATCGATTTCATTTTTTACCTTTTTAAACAGCATTTCTTGATATCTAGCATAAACTTATTACCAATATACTTTATTAGAATTAATCTAATGAGTTATTGTAACATATTCAAAATATTAAAATGTGTTTGAATTTATACACATATACATGCTAAAATGTTACTAGAAATATTGATTTTTAAAGAGAATTACAAATAGATAATAACCAATATAGTTTATCCCAGTTGCCACCACTGGGGTTATATATCCATATCCCGTGGTGTGTGAAGAAATGCCCATATTGCGATTTTAATTCACATAATTCACCGACTGAATTACCAGAATCGAAGTATGTGGATTCTTTAATTGCTGATTTGGAGCAAGCGTTACCACTTATTTGGGGGCGTACTATTCGTACCATATTTATTGGTGGTGGGACACCTAGTTTATTTAGTCCTGAAGCTATAAATAAAATTTTACAAAGCGTACGAAGTCTTACACGCTTATCTCCTTTAGCGGAAATAACTATTGAAGCTAACCCAGGTACAGTAGATAATGAACATATAGCGGGATATCATAAAATCGGGGTTGATAGGATTTCTTTCGGAGTTCAATCATTTAATGATAAGCATCTAAATGCTCTTGGGAGAATTCACGATAGTAGTGCTGCGATTAATGCAATTACTAAAGCTAAAAAATATTTTTCACAAATTAATTTAGATATAATTTATGGCCTACCAAATCAAACACTTAATGAACTAACGGAAGATATAAATAAGGCTATTAGTTTTGATACCACTCATCTATCTTTTTATAATTTGACTATAGAACCAAACACTGAGTTTAATAAAAAACCACCAAAGAATCTACCTGATAATGATTTGTGCTATCAAATGCAAGATTTAATAGTATCTAATTTATCAAATAGCGGATACAGAAGGTATGAAGTTTCAGCTTATGCTAAAGCTGATAATTTTTGTAATCATAATCTCAATTACTGGCAGTTTGGAGATTATCTAGGTATTGGAGCTGGGGCACATTCAAAGCTTAGTTTTCATGATAAGATAATCAGGCAAGTACGTCAAAAACATCCAAAAAGTTATATGAATGATGTTGCTAGTAATAAGCATATTATAGAGAATAAAACTGTTACCAAAGATGAGCTTCCATTTGAGTTTATGTTAAATGCTCTACGTTTAAATTCTGGTTTTGCAACGACTTTATTTGTTGAACGAACAGGATTACCACTTGGTACTATTCTTAATCAATTAGAAATGGCACGACAAAAAGGATTTCTTAGTCTAAAAGATGGTAAAATCCTACCAACAATCAAAGGACAAGATTTTTTAAACGATTTATTATTACTTTTTTTGGATTAAATATATGACAAAACAAATTATTCATACTGACAAAGCCCCAGCGGCTATAGGTTGTTACTCTCAAGCGGTAAAAGTTCATAATACCGTATATCTATCAGGTCAGATTGGATTAGATCCAATAACAATGGTATTAGCTGATGGAATTCATAACCAAACACGTCAAGTTTTTGAAAATCTGGAAGCGGTAGTTGGTGCTTCTGGTGGCTCATTAAATGATATAGTTAAATTAAATATCTATCTAACAGATATGAATAATTTTTCGGTAATTAATGAAATAATGGCGGAGTTCTTTGTTAAACCATACCCCGCTCGTGCTGCAGTTGGGGTTAAAGAATTACCCAAAGGTGCAATAGTTGAAGCAGATGGTATTTTGGTGGTATAATATTGCAATGCAGCATGTCTGCTACACAATATTAATAAAAGGACGATATAAATGACTTCAGCAGTACTTCATAACCAAACATACTCCGAAATGGCAGTTGGTCAAACTGCAACGTTGGTAAAACAATTGACACAGAATGATATCACTTTATTTGGTTATATGTCAGGGGATATTAACCCAGCGCATTTTAACCGTGAATATGCAAAAAACACCATGTTTAAAGACGTTATTGCACACGGAATGTGGAGTGGTAGCCTTATTTCTACAGTTTTGGGGACTCAGTTACCTGGCCCTGGTACAATATATCTAGCACAGTCTTTGAAGTTTTCGCGCCCTGTTTATATTGGGGATGAAATTACGGTAACTGTTACCGTAATAGAAAAAAAAGAAAAGAATCGTTTGGTATTAGAGTGTAAATGTGTCAATCAAAAAAATGAAATAGTAACTGCAGGTACCGCAGAAGTAATTGCTCCATCAGAAAAATTGACTATTGATGCTCCAGTATTGACTTCCCCAGTATTTGTTCAAGAAAGCGCTAGCTCAATTAACTGATAAATTATCGGGCAGAATATATGAATATACTTACTATCAATGCGAGATTATCATCGATAAAATTAAAAATTTTCCGATTTCATAATAAAAATAAAATCAATTTGTTAGTAAGTGCACACATACTTTTGTCTAAAACTCCATCTTTAACTATCAGTACTGAGTCAAGTCAGGAAACTGAAAAAATAGAATTAAATGGCGATAATCAACATTTAAAAGCAATAGACACAATATTCCAAAATCCTAAATTTAATCGTTACACTATTGACTGCACCATAAATAAAATAGCTTATGGTGGCGAAGATTATGTAAATATCATTTTACTTCATTCAAAAACTCTAAATAATTTAAGTGAATATAATGACTTATTGCCCAATATTCAGCCATATAATATACTGGTAGCCAAGTATTTCTTGACTCACTTTCCCAAAATGAAGCATTATGCAACGTTTGATAATGGTTTCCACCATACCATCCCCAAAATTAATCAAACACTTGCACTAAATGGTTCAAAGAGCTATGGAGTACATGGCTTATCAAGTGAATATATTGCGAATAAACTTAGTTCACTAGTTGATGATAAATTGGCTCGGGCTAATTGGGTTATTGTTCATTTAGGAGTTACTAGTAGTATCTGCGGGATTAAAAAAGGTAAAAGCTTTGTAACCGAATCTACCCTCGATGCTGCTGATAGCTTGATTTCTATAGCTAATGGGGTGGAAATCCCTGAAAAAGAATATGAAGGTGTAATTATAAAGTCTTATGCTTTGTCAGTAGCTAGGAGTATTAGTTTGGCGACAACTTCTTTGGGCGGTATTAATGGTATAGTTTTTACTGGTAATATAAGCCAAAATAGTACCCAAATACGTAAGCTAATTCTTGATAATCTTGTATGGCTTGGAGCTGTTGTCAATAAGAAAGCAAATAATAATCAAAAGCTAAAAATAAGTGACAAAGATTCTAAAATAACGATATTATTAGTATCGACTAATGAAGGTTATGCAATGGTTAATCAATTTGTTGAGGATAAACTGTGATTATCCTAGCAATTGATACTTCAAATGAATATTTGTCCTTAGCTTTAGAGGTGGATGGAGTTAGATTTACATCACTTGATAGAGTATTAAACAAGCAATCACATTATATTATCGAAAAAATCAATACCTTAGTTATTGGTGCTGGTATTAAATTAACTAAAATAAATCTAATAGCCTATGTAGAAGGCCCAGGTTCTTTTACTGGTCTTCGTGTTGGTCTAAGTGTTGCGCTAGGGATTGCATATGGAATTAATGCTAAATTAGTCGCAATACCCAGTTTTGCAATTTATGCAAGAGCCTCAGGGGTAAAGACTAATATTTTGGTGGGTATTGATGCACGCCTTAGCCAAATATATCTAGCAGGGATTGATCCAAAAACTCTTGATTATTTTATAACACCATGTGTTATTGATCCAGATAAAATAGAATGTGGTAATGATGTTACTCTAATTGGTAATGGATTTAGTGTGTATAAGAATCTATTACCTATTCAAATAAAAGAATTAAATTATATCGAAATTGATTATCCAAGTGCCAAATTTATGCTTGATGTAGTTGAATTAGGTAAATATCCAGTAATTGCTTTAAACGAAGCAAATCTAATGTATCTAAGAAATAAAGTAGCCCTTAGTCTAATTGAACAAAAGCAAAGCTAATAATGCAAATACGTAAAGTCAATAGCGGAGAATTAAATACTTTAGTTACTCTTGATAAAATATCAAATATGACTAATTGGTCATTAAATGATTATCAAAATAGTTTCAATAATAAGCAACACTTTATTTATATT
>CANMQR010000009.1 GCA_947499925.1 Neisseriaceae bacterium | reverse complement strand
TAAACTGCACCACGCTTACGCTCAAGGGATAACCCTGTTCGTATTTCTACCAGATCTTTTAGCTGCATTATTTTGCCTTATATTTGTAGTAAGTAACAAATTATACAATTCTATATCAAGAAATGTCAAATAAATTTTTGTATAATTATTAAAATACAGCAAATAATTTAGAACATGGATTCCAGACTCTCTTTGAGGCAGCAACAAGTTTGTGTCTGGAATGACGGAGCAAGTACATGGATTCCAGACTCTTTTTGAAACAGCAATTAGTTTTGGTCTGGGATGACCGCCACGAGTATGTATCAGCGACAAACTGCAGCCTCAATATCGCCCATTAAAGATTTAGGATTTTATTTATTAATTTAGCGTTAAAAAATCCTTGCTGTTTGAGCGTAGCGAGTTTCAAGGATTTTAGCTAAATCAATAAATAAAAGCCGTTAAAAATCTTGTCTGGGCTTGAATTCTTTGCCTCCTTTCTTTTTCAAGAAAGAAAGGAGGTGGGGTGTGCGGCCACACCGCACAAATAATAAAGTGCGATAAATTTAGGGCAAGAGCATGGATACCAGCCTACGCTGGTATGACGGATAATGGCATGGATTCCAAACTCTCTTTGAAGCAGCATCTTGTTTTTGTTTGGAATGACGAGAAGAAGAGTGCAGACTCTCCATCATCTCACCTTAGTATGGGGTTGCTTCGTTAAATAAGCGCTTACATTCTGCTGCATATTTACTAGCTACTACAGGATTATTCCAAATAACAATTATATTTTCAGCATTTTTATTTGCGGCAGCTTTTGTATAATTAAACGAGCCAGTTTCAACAGTCTTATTATCAACAACAATAAATTTATTATGCATTATCGGATATTTTCCATTAAGTCTTACATTTATTCCTTGGTTAGCTAAGAATTTGGTTGCAGTATATTTACTACCATTTGATTTCTTATCAGAGACAATCTGTAAAACTACACCACGTTTTTTAGCATTTAACAGCGCCTCTGCAACTGGCCTTGAAGTAAAGCTATAAGTTGCCATGCAAATACTAGTAGTTGATGCGTTAATAGCCTTTAAAACCAATTCTAGACCATTACCACTTGGGCTAAATGCAACATCTATATTATCAGCAAAAACACTAGAAA
This sequence comes from Neisseriaceae bacterium, assembly GCA_947499925.1. Taxonomy (GTDB): domain Bacteria; phylum Pseudomonadota; class Gammaproteobacteria; order Burkholderiales; family UBA11063; genus Aquella. The sequence goes on along the minus strand of CANMQR010000009.1, from coordinate 9,345 downwards.
TTAATAATAATAGCAAAAATAATTTTTTGAACATTAAAAAGCCTTTATCGTAAAGTTTAGATGAGAAAATAAGTAATAATTTTATCATGTCTTAATAGCTGATAGATATGTTATAATCTGTATCTTTACAACAATAATTCAATTTAATAAAAATATGAACATAAAATTATCGCGTCTTATTTATATCTGTATGTCTATCACATTTATAAGCTCATGTGCTGTTGGGCCAGATTATAAGCCACAAACCAATGAAGAGCTAAAAATGCCAAACACTTGGCATGCAACGTTACCACATAATGGGAGCAACCTTCAGATGATAAATTGGTGGGGGCAGTTTAATGACCCTACACTAGTATCTTTTATTAAGTCAGCAATTAATACCTACCCTGATTTAGATCAATCAATTGCCAAGATAAAACAAGCCCAAGCAAATTTGAGAGCAGCAAGAGCATCTTTCTTCCCAAGTATTACAGGAACTGCTACTGGCAGTATCCAGAATAACAGCTTTGGTGGGATTAGTAGTGCAGGAAGTTCAATCGGTGGAATCCCTAGTTATGGAACTGGGGTAACACAAGACTTCTTTAGTACCGCTACAGGTGGAAACACAGCATATACAGCTGGAGCAAACGCTAGCTGGGAGATTGATTTGTTTGGAGCTATAGCAAGTAATAATCGTGCCTACCAAAGAAGACTTGAAGCTAGTATCGCCAACTGGAATGATGCAAGAATTTCTCTAGCATCGCAAGTAGCTGATGCTTATGTAAGTGCCAGAGCTTGTCAATCAATGTTAAGTATATATGAAAGTCAATATCATTCAAGACTATCAACCCAAAGACTAACTGAATTAAAAGTAAAAACTGGATTTTCACCAATATCAGATGGTAAGCAAGGCGCGGGTTTGGCATCCCAATCTCTAAGTAGTGTAGAAAACCAAAAAAGCAGTTGCGAACAATATTATAATACTCTAGTCGCCCTTACTGGTCAAAGCCACCAAGAAGTTGAAAGCCGTATGAAATTAACATACGCAGTTATACCACTACCAATAGATACCGCAATTGAAAGTATACCTGCCAAATCTATATCAAAGCGTCCTGATGTATCCTCTGCCGAAAGATCTGTTGCCGCGGCTCTAGCTAATGTTGATGTATCAGTTGCTAATCGCTACCCACAGCTAACTTTAAATGGCTCAATTAGTGCAAATGCTGGTACATTATACTCAGGGACACCAAACTCATGGTCATTTGGGCCATCACTTAGTCTACCCATCACCGACGGCGGATATTTAAGAGCTCAAGAATCTTTAGCATACGCACAATATGATGAAGCGGTAGCTGTTTATAAAAGTAAAGTAGTCAATGCCGTTAAGGATGTTGAAAATGCATTAGTTAGAATAGATCAAGCACACAAAAGTCAAGTAGCAGCTAATGATGCGGTTAAAAACTATCAAGAGTATTTTAATGCTATGAACAAAAAATATGATATGGGCTGGAGTAATTTACTTGATCTAGAAACAGTCAGAATTAACCTTGTAAGTTATCAACAAAACCTAACCAATGCAAAATTAGAAGAAGTGGAAGCATGGATTGCTCTTTATAAAGCTGTAGGCGGTGACTGGGCATCTCCACAGTCAATATTAAACTCTAGAACGGATATATACCAATGAAATACCTAAAACTCATACTGATAGTCGTGATTTTATACGGCTGTAAAAAAAACACTAACGTTGTAGATATTCCTGTAATAAGTGTTACAGTTGCAACCCCTGAAACAAGAAACATCTCTAATCTAATCAATGCAAACGGTACTATAAGTGCTTGGCAAGAAACTATCATTAGCTCTCAAGTAAGCGGGCTTGATATCAGTAAAATTTATGTAAACGTAGGTGATACTGTACATAAGGGCGATAAATTAGCTCTTTTAAATCCTGATCAAGTTAAAAGTGACTTGATGGCACAAGTAGCAAATGTCGCTGAAGCAAAAGCCAATCTAGAACAATCAACTACTGAAGCTCGTCAAGCAGCTTTCTTAGAGAAAGCCGGAGCGATTAGTTCTCAAGATTTATTACAATATGACACCAAACAAAAAACCAATAAAGCAAAACTTGAAGCAGCTGAGGCAAATCTAAAACTACAAAAACTAAGACTTAACTACACTGTAATTATTGCACCTGATAACGGCGTAATCTCATCAAGAACAGCAACAGTTGGTAGCATTGTACAAAACGGCAGTGAATTATTTAGATTAATTCGTTCAAATCGTCTTGAATGGCAAGCACAAACTAGCCCTGAAAATATTTTAAAAATAAAACCTGGACAAATCGCAGATATTATTAGTGATGATGGAAGTATAATTAAAGCTAAGGTGCGTCAAGTATCTCCTATTCTAAACCAAAACACAAGAAATGGTGTGGTATACGTTGATATACCCATTAATACAAAACTAAAACAAGGTGAGTATCTATCTGGAACTATTAATCTTGGTGAAATAAATTCACAAACTATTCCCGCATCAGCATTAGTCAACCGCGATGGTTTTAACTACGTTATGAAAGTAGGTAAAGATAACCGAATTATACAAACTAAAGTAGATTTATTAGACTATCATGTATATAGCGAAAGCTATGTTCCTGTAGCATTAGGAGTAAAACCAGACGATAAAATTGTATCTACTGGCTCAGGGTTTCTAAGTGATGGTGATTTAGTAAAAGTAGTACCTGGAGGCAAACAATAATGAATTTCTCTGCATGGGCAATTAAAAAGCCCATTCCAATTATTATACTATTTGGTTTATTGACATTTGCCGGAATAATTGGTTTTAATAAAATCAGTATCAAAAATTTCCCTGATCTAGATTTTCCTGCAGTTACAATAACTGTGACTCTTCCTGGTGCTACACCTGCTCAACTTGAAACCCAAGTAACTCGCAAAGTAGAAGATAGTATTGCAAATGTTAGTTTGATTAAACATATAAGTTCAACTATAAGAGACGGTAGCTCAGAAACTTTCGTTGAGTTTAATTTAGAAAAAAACCTCCAAGAAGCAACAGATGATGTAAAAGACGCCGTCACCAAAATCCAAAGCCAGTTTCCACCAGGTACTAACGCTCCTGTTATAAGCCGTGTTGATGCAGCTGAGCTACCAATTCTAACTTATCAAATTGATGCCAAAATGGATCAGTTTGATTTATCGTGGTTTATTGATAATGATATTAACAAACAAATTCTATCAGTTCCAGGGGTAAATAAAGTTTTACGCCTTGGTGGAGTAGATCGTGAAATTCAGGTTTTACTTGACCCAACCAAATTAATTGCACTAGATACTACAATTAATAACATTTCAAGTCAATTATTTACTGTGCGTCAAGATTTCTCAGGTGGACGTGCCAATATTGGACACTCTGAAGAAACCATCCAAGAAAAACAAACTATAAATAGCGCTATTGATATTGCCAATCTCAATATACCATTACCTAATGGTTTTTATGTTCGCTTGGGTAATGTAGCTAGCGTTAGCGACACTGCAGCTGAAGTACGGCAAATGACATTTAGAAATGGTGAAAGCATAACCAGCTTCTCTGTATACCCTGCAAAAGGAGTGAGTGAAGTAGCAGTTGCCGCTAAAGTTCGCTCCAAGATTAATGAGTTATCCAAGCTACATCCAACAATACATATTAAAGAAATAAGTAATACTGTTGAGCGAATTAGTGAAAACTATAAAGGTTCTATGCAGTCTTTATATGAAGGTGCAATACTTGCGATTTTAGTAGTGTTTATTTTCTTACGTGACTTTCGAGCAACTATTATTTCAGCAACAGCATTACCACTATCAATAATTCCAACATTTGTGGTTATTTACTGGTTTGGGTTTAGTTTAAATGCTGTATCATTGTTAGCTATAACCCTAGTGATTGGGGTTCTTGTTGATGATGCTATTGTTGAAGTTGAAAATATTGCTAGACATCTAAAGGAGTATAAACTCTCACCAATAGAGTCGGCAATTAATGCAGCACAAGAAATAGGAGTAGCCGTAATTGCAACTTCATTAACACTCGTTGCAGTTTTTCTACCAACTGCTTTTATGGCAGGAATTCCAGGGCGAATATTTAAACAATTTGGTTGGACAGCTGCAATTGCAATATTATTCTCATTATTGGTTGCACGATTACTAACTCCAATGATGGCAGCATATTTCATGAAAAGTATACCTACTCATAAAGATGGCAAAATTATGGCGTGGTATTTGAAAATAGTAGCTTGGGCTTTAGCGCATCGTTTAAAAACTATGGCTATGGTTGGTGTATTTTTTATAGCTTCAATAACCTTACTTCTCTTTATTCCTTCAACATTTATTCCAGCTTCTGATAATAATCAAATAGTGGTTAAAGTTCAAGTACCACCTGGTAGTGAAATTAATCGAATAATTGATGTTATGAATCAAGCATATACTATTACTCGCCCTATGAAAGAAGTATTAAGTGTCGATGCTAATATTGGTGATGGAGTGCAAAGTGGGCAAGATATTTCAACTGATGGTTCTGTTACTGATGGAAGACTAACATTTAATCTTATTGATAGCCATAAGCGTAAACAATCTCAGGCACAATTAGAGAGAATTATCCAAGATAAACTACGTGATATTCCTGGCGCAAAATTCTCGGCAGAAGCCGGTAATGGAGAGGTTTACTCTTTAGTCCTTGCAAGTAATGATGATGAATTATTACAAGCAACTGCCAAGCAAATTGAAAAAGAAATGCGGGAATTAAAAACCATAGGAAATATCAATTCTGATTATAACCTAAGTCGTCCTGAAGTTTATATCAAACCTGACTTTAATCGTGCAGCTGAGCTTGGCGTTACACCATCTAATATGGGGCAAGTAATTCGTATTGCAACTTCAGGTGACTATAGCTCCAACCTTGCCAAAGTAGATTTACCAGATCGGCAAATACCAGTTCGAGTAGAGCTTCAAAAAGATGCTACGCATTCATTAGATAGCCTATCAAGCTTGAGGATTAGCGGATATAATAGCACAGTTCCATTATCAAACGTAGCTAACATTAGCCTTGGCAATGGACCAGTTAACGTAAGGCGCTATGATAGACAGCGAAGTATTACTTTTAGTATTGATTTACACGGAAGAAATATAAGTGAAATAGATAATGCAATTAAAAACCTCCCAACAATGAAGCATCTACCAGTTGGAGTTACCCAGATATTATCTGGTGATATTGAGCAGCAACAAGAACTATTTGGAAGTTTTTTACTAGCTATGATTACTGGGATAATTTGCGTATATTGTGTGCTAGTTTTATTATTTAATGATTTCAAACAACCGATAACGGTTTTAGCTGCACTACCACTTGCAATGTCAGGAGCATTAGCTGGATTAGTTTTATTTGGATTTAGTTTTTCACTATCATCTCTAATTGGACTACTAATGTTAATGGGTATTGTTACCAAAAACTCCATTCTTTTAGTGGATTATATCTTTTTATCACGTCGTCAAGGAAACACCAGAACAAAAGCTATTATGGATGCATGTAATAAACGCTCCCGCCCAATCATAATGACATCTATTGCTATGGTTGCTGGTATGCTACCAATTGCTTTTGGACTTGAAGGTGACCCTAGCTTCAGAGCTCCAATGGCATTAACCGTAATAACGGGTTTAATGACATCAACTCTATTAAGCCTAGTAGTAATCCCAGTAATATTTGATTTAGTAGCTGAAGCTAGTTTTAAAGGACTTATCCAAAAATTGAAAAGAAAATCATGATCTAAATAATTTTATTAGAGTTATTTCTGATGCTACGCCAAAACGTTTTGGCGGCCCCCAGTAGCCTGTGCCCCTGTTGATATAAACCCACATATCTTCTAACTTATGTAACCCACTAGTAAATGGCTGCTGGAAACGCACAAATAGATTCCATGGCCAAAATTGCCCACCATGTGTATGCCCTGATAATTGTAAACTATACCCATGCTTGGTGGCTATAATTGCTGATCTAGGTTGATGAGCTAACAATACCTTAATAACTTCTAGAGGTGCACCAATTATAGCCTTTTCTGCATCACTAGTGTGCTCTACCCCAAAGTGTTCACCGCTATAATCAGTTATCCCAGCAATTATCAAATTTTCTCCATTATGAAGAATAATCCGATGTTCATTTAATAAAACATCAATGCCTAGGCTTTTGATTTCTTCTATCCATTCATTTGCACCAGAATAATACTCATGATTACCTAATACAAAAAAGCTACCATATTTTGATTTTAAATTAGTTAAAGCAACTGTATGTTTTGATAAATTAGTAACACTACCATCAACCAAATCTCCAGTTATTGCAACCATATCAGGACTCAATGTATTAACGACATCAACTATTGATTTCAGATATTTGTATTTTATAGTCGGTCCAACATGAATATCACTAATTTGGGCTATAGTAAATCCATCTAAACCACTCGGAAGATTAGTTATCGGTATTAATACCTCTTGCACTTTAGGAAGTCCTCTAGCATTTCTAAACCCAATGATAGTTACTATAAATGCTAAAGCTAAAACGATAAGTGCTGAAATCTGGGATATATCAGTAGTTATTGGATTAAAAAAATTATACATAAAAATAATTATTTGGCGGATAAAAGTCAAAATCAATAGCGATGAAAATAATCCCATATCTAGCATTCCAACCCACGTAACCGCATCTGCCACCAATGGTTTTTTTATCAAAAACCTAGCGGATAATCCTAATGGAATAATTATCCATGAAAAAACAGCTAATAAAGCACCAACTACGTATATTATTGCATTAAATTCATTTAATAGTTGATATAGAATATATAGATGGAGTAATCCCATGAGAGTAATAACAATAATTAGCTTTTTTCGCATAGAATACCTTATTTTAACTTATAAATTCAGCGTTTCATACAAAACTACTGGCCGCGCATGAACATACCATCTAGCTCATTCATACTTAATTTAAACCAAGTTGGGCGCCCATGGTTACAATAATTTGAACGCTCAGTCTGCTCCATATCTCGTAACATAGCATTCATTTCTGGAATATTTAGTTGATGATTAGCACGAACAGCTGTGTGACACGCCATAGTTGATAAAATTTCTTCCTGATGTTCAGCTAGAACATTGCTATTGCCATATTTGTTTAATTCTGTCACAATGTCTTTTACCATCTGCTCTATATTTGAAGCATTAAAAAGCATTGGTACTGACTCAATATGTATTTCATTAGTATGTGTTTCATATCTAATCGTAAACCCAAGTTTTAAAAGAGTATCTTTATGTTCAGTTGCTGTATCAAATAGTATTTCATCAAGCTTCACAGATACGGGCATTAATAGATTTTGGGAGCTTAATTGATCTATACTTAATTGAATTTTTAATTTTTCAAGCAAGATTCGCTCATGGGCAGCATGCATATCAACAACTATCAAGCCATCAGTAGTTTGGGATAATATATAAACCCCATGAAGCTGTGCAATTGCAAACCCAAGCATTGGAGTAGTAGTATTTTGGCTTTCTGGTTCATGAAATAATTCCACTTTAACACCAAGCTCAGATCTTGAAGCGCCTCTTACATCAGATCTAGGCTCAGCAAATCTAGTATCACTTACTGATGATCTTAACTCCCCAAGTGGTGGCAACCATTCGCGTATTGCACGACTATCATCGTGCTTCCAATCATTATTTTTAAATCCATTACCACCACCAAATGACTTTGGCGAATAACTATTCTGCAAAATGCTTGGTACTTCATTAGTTTGGAGATTTGGTATAGCTTGTTCCACATTAGCTCTATGAATATCAGCCCCTAAAGCTTTTTTAATTGAACTACTTATAAATCCATGAACTGAGCCACTTTCTTTAAACCTTACTTCACTTTTAGTTGGATGCACATTAACATCAACATCTATAGGATTAACTTCCAAAAACAATACATATTGTGGCTGATGTTCATGATGTAAAACCCCACTAAAACCTTGCTTTATGGCATTTTGCACTACCTTATCCCGCACATAGCGCCCATTTACATAAAAATACTGGATGGTTTTATTGCCACTAAGGTAACTAGGATGGTAGACATAACCAGATAGATTGTAGTTTCCACACTCCAAAATCTGAAAATAATGATGGTTGTAATCGTCGCCAAACAAGTTCGCAATACGCTCAAGTAAGTTTTGTTTAGCAAGTTTATAGATACTTTTACCATTATTGGATAATTCAAAGCTGACATCAGGATAAGATAATGCGATACGTTCAAACACACCCTTACAATGAGCATATTCAGTAGTTTCTGATTTCATAAACTTTTTACGAGCTGGAATATTATGATACAAATCCCCTACTTCAACTACTGTACCATTATTAATAGCTTTTGGGTTGACTTGATTAATTACCCCAAAATTGCTACTAATAGCATATCCATGTGAGTTACCATCAATTTTACTTGCCAAAATAAAATTAGATACAGCTGCAATTGATGCTAAACCTTCACCTCTAAAGCCTAAGGTTTTGATATTGTATAAATCATCTTCATCAGTAATCTTACTTGTTGCATGTTGCTCTATAGTTAGAGCAATATCATCTTGATGAATTCCACCTCCATTATCGGTGATTTTTATTTGTTTCACACCACCTTGGATAAGTTCAACAATAATTCTATCAGCATGAGCATCAATACTGTTTTCCATAATTTCTTTAAGAGCTGAAGCAGGTCTCTCAACAACCTCACCAGCAGCAATACGATTAATAAGGTGTGCTGGTAATTTTTTTATTCTATTAAGATTCATAATTTTTTTCATATTCATACGATAAAGGTTTTATATTTACTATTAGTTTTTTAACATATTAGTATATCATTACTCTATTAATAAAAGCAATAGTTTATTCATGACTCATTTAGTAAAAATAGCGGTTGTATTGTAATCCTTGACAACTGAATTAATCACTTATGCTATAATTGAGCATGATAAAAATTTAAGTGTGCAATTTATAGATAGGGAAATATATGTATCGAATAGCTAATATTCTTAAGTGGGTTTTTTGGTTTGCAGTATTTATACTGGTATTAGTACTTATTTTAAATAATTCTCAGCCTGTACAATTTAACTTCTACGGAATTTATAGCTGGAGTTTACCGTTAATTTTAATGGTGTTTGGCGCTTTAGTCATTGGTATTATAATAGGACTTATTTATGGGTTCGGTCGCTCATTAGAGCTTAAGTTAAGAGTACGCCTCCTAAAGAAAGACCTAGAAGACCTTAAAAATCAAACTCCGCAATCAGAATAAAGGACTATAAATTGAATATAATTGTTCTATGGC
>CANMQR010000008.1 GCA_947499925.1 Neisseriaceae bacterium | reverse complement strand
TTTTCAATAAGAGGAGCGTAACTAATCATGCTATCAACTGCGTTTAGTTCGATAGTTTTGAATATCGTAAATGCTTCTTGAAGGTTGGTCTGGCAGAGTTCGGATAAATTATAACTAAGCGGATTAGGTGATTCAGTAACTAGATTTGCATGAAGAAATCTTTTATACTCGCTCCAAAATTCCGCTTGATTATCCATCTAATTCATTTCAAGCATTTGCTTAATACCAAGAAGTACTAATTCAGGTACAAGGTATTCAAAAACACTACCAAACATATTAGAAAAACCACCAGTTGCAACTACCGTTAGTTTATCGGTAATCGTATGTTCAATAATAGTTTGCTTGATTATTTGTTCTACTAGTCCTAGCTGGGCATAATAGATACCTGATTGAATTGCTGTTTTGGTATTTTTACCAATTGCTTCCTCTGGTTTTACTATATTTACACCAAATAGTTTAGCCGTGTTTTCTTGAAGTGATTCCATCATGAGTCTGATACCTGGAGCAATAGCACCACCCAAGAATTCCCCTTTTTTGTTTAGAAAACAAGCTGTAGTTGCAGTACCTAAATCAAAAATTAGGATATCTTTATTGGGGTATAGTTTTTTGGCAGCAATTGCTCCAGCAATTAAATCAGCCCCTACGTCATTTGGAGTGTGAGTTTTGATGATAATTCCTGTTTTAACCCCTGGGCGTAAAAAAAGAGGTTGTTCATTAGTGATGTATTTGATACATGCAGCACGAACAGTGTAATCAACAGATGGAACTACTGATGCAATACCAATTTTTACTACTTTCGTATAATCAATATTATTTTCACGAAGCACGCTTCTAATAAATATTCCGATTTCATCAGATGTGCCTATTTGTTTGGTATCATACCGAAATTGTAATAATAATTCATCATTATCAAATACGCCACCTACTAGGTGTGAATTTCCAATATCTAAACATAATAACATAAAAACTCCTAGTTCAGGTAATCAATATTAGTCGAGTATACATTTCTTGTATTCAAGATAACGATTATACTAATAATTGCAAGAATAATGGTAGTAATTATGCTATAATTTCCGAAATTCTTAGGATTAATTAACCAAGCGCTAATTAGTAAATTAAAAATAATTCCACTGCCACGCCCAAAAACATAGAGGATATTAGTTGCGGTATTTCTCTGGTTGGTTCCATAGTGTTTAGCAACTAACTGAATCCAAATACTAGGTAATCCACCACCAAGAGTTCCAAGAAATATGGCATAGACAAAGAAACTATTCTGTGATACAAAGCTGAAACTTCCAAGTATTATCATAAAAGCTATGCTATTAATAATAAAAAATGCACGGAAACTTTTTATATAGCTGATAAAGTAATTCCAAGCAATTGTGCTTACTAAGTTACCGATGAAGAATCCTATCAGGAGAGTGTGAATCGTCTGGGATAAATCAATATTTAAGTTCATAAAATTCGGTAAGATAAACATTATCGAAATCAGAAAATAAAACGGCGTAATTAGAAGTGCAAGTTTTAGTGTTTTTATTAGATTGGGTATATTGTTAAATAGTATTAATGGATTCCCTTTTCTAGCACCTGGTGGTATTTCTATAAATAATGGTGACTCAAAAAGTTTTTTACGTGCAATATATAATACTATTCCACCCACACCGCCAAATAGGAACATAATATTCCAAGATACCATACTTAGGAAGGTTGCACTCATACCGCCTAAGATGCCACAAAAATAAAGCCAAGCTGTAGACTTAACTGCGATATCTTTTGGTAGCATTTCACTAATTAATACACTTGAAGTGGCAAACTCAGTTGCAAGTCCTACACCGGATAAAAAGCGTAGAAGACAAAATATAGCAGTTGAGTGGGTATAGCAACTTAGGATAATAGATATAGAATATAATAAAATACTATAGCGAATAACGGTACTTCTACCAAATTTATCGCCTAGAATACCAAATATCACACCGCCAATAATAATTCCTATGCTATTAAAATTGGTAATTTTTAAATACAATAACTGGATTTCGGTTTTGTCATAGATATGAAATAGATCTTGGATAATATCTGTATAGCTTGCTGAAAATATAGTTAAATCATAAAAATCTATATAATATCCGACGCACAATAAAATGATAGTCAAGGTATATTTATGATAGTTATATGTTGTCATATTAACTTCCTCCTGAAACGAGATTGTAATATATTTGGGATATAATAGCAAACTTAACCTAAATTTAGTCAGCATCGTGTTTTTGTTGAAGAGGATAATTTTTCGTCACAATTCCAAACATAAACATTTTGCTGTTTCGATATGAGTTTGAAATCCATGTACTAAAAGTGCAATTAGTAGAAGGGCATAGATACCAGCCTACGCTGGTATGACGGATGGCGGCAATGTATTTTACTGTTGTAATTGGCTTGTACAGTTGAGTAAAATTACTTGCAATTGTGTATTATATAGTATACAATATAGGTATAACATATCGATAAGGTCTTGGTAGTGAAAAAACTGGTTGAATGGAGCTTAGAAAAAGCAAAATTTTTAAAAGATAATAGAAGCATTGAGTTTGAGCGAATATCAATTATGATTGAAGAGCAGCAGTTTATAGATATTCGAGAAGTTCCTAGTCGCCCCAACCAAAAAATGTTTATACTTGATTATGATGATTACATAGTATGTGTTCCATTCGTAGAAGATAATCAAAAAATATTTTTAAAAACCGCATATAAAAATAGAAAAACAAATAAATTATTTAAAGGATAGGTCATGAATAAAAATAAATATCTTGATTTGACTTCATTAGAACCGCTAGACGAATTAGATGATGAAGAGTTAGCGTTTCATAATGAACTAATCAATGGGAAAACTATTTCCGTTGACAGCTTGGATACGAGAAAATATTATTCAAAGATATTTAAAGAATCAAACAATAGAAGTCGTGCAGTTAATATTCGATTAAAAGAACAGGATTACATGGGATTAAAAACAAAAGCATTGGAATTGGGTATGCCTTACCAATCGCTTTTAAATTCAATCATCCATCAATATTTAACTGGAAAGCTTAAAACTATCGTCCATTAATTAAGCAAGAATTTTGAATCAACCAACTTGTTCTGGAATTTGTAGGGCATATGGCATGGATCCTCGATTCACATTTAGACAGCATTGTATTTTTGTTGAGGATTGTAAGGCATCAAAATGATTACGTTATTTCATATTGGGCTTGTAAAAATAATTGTACTTATAAATGGTGAATTGCAGCTTAAGCTATAGGCTTATAAGTTGGTGTGATTCATTCATCTTGTGGCGGTTACCATTTAACTTGTTAAAACAAAATTGAAAGATACTTGATATGGATAATATTAATGAAAATAGTGAATCTAAAGCTATCGCAGGAAATGTTTTTGATAAATTAAAATTTTTTTTAAACAATGATACTAATAAAAAAGCTAATAATAGTAAGATAGTGCATACAGATGATTATACAGAAAACGATAAAATTATTGCTGTTATTGGATCAAATTTCAGGGCTCATTATAAATCAGTTAGATGAAACTATTGCGTGGTTTAAAGAACGCCTCGAAACAGAATTTATTATTACAGGAAATCCACAACGCGAAGTTCGCTGGGAGTATCCCCTAGATGCTATTCGTGAGGCTACCATAAATATTTTATGCCATCGTGACTATACTAGCCTTGCTCATAGTCAAATTCGACTCTATGATGATAAATTAGAGTTCTGGAATTCTGGTACTCTACCAGTTACATTAACTCCAGAGTTACTTTTAGTTGAACATGATTCAATGCCTCGAAATAATAAAATCGCAGATGCATTCTTCTATATGGGGCTAATTGAACAATGGGGAAGCGGAACAACTAGAATAGCTCATGAATTACAAGCGTATGGCTACCCCTTACCCCAATTCAAGGTTGAATTAGGGCGCTTTAGGCTTAGCTTCCACCGCACTTCATACGCAGAAGATTTATTGAAAAAAACTAATCTAAATGAACGGCAGCTTAAAGTTGTAGCATACTTAAAAAATAATGATGCTATTTCAAATCTTGAGTATCAAAAAATTGCTGAAGTTTCTAATAGAACAGCAACGCGAGAACTAAAAGAGTTAAAAGAAAAAGGAATCGTAGTATCAAATGGTTCAGGTAGGTCTATTACGTATAAACTTAAATAATCACGCCAATCACGCCATAATCACGCCAAGGTGATAATTTGGTGCAGTGTACATTTAATAGGAGCTGTATGCCCGCGAGAATGCCACGTATAGAGTTCTGCGAGAGTTTGGCGGGGCAGTTCCACTGGTTTACTTACTTGTACGAATAATATTAGGTTATATATCTAGACACTCTGAAACGATTTCAGCTAGAGACAGGTAAGTTTTTTTGCCATAATAAGACAGTCCGATTTGGCAATTACGATTAAAAGTAACACCAACTTCACACTCATTTATTTGCTCAGAAAGACCGTTTAAGGCACTTTGGTTGAGTGCTGGCATTTGAAAGCCTTTGTCTCCAGCAAAGCCACAACAGTAGATATCAACTGGCGTGATTACTTGGTGGGCACATTGCTCCAAAATATCGCGGATTTGTTGTTCCTTACCAAGCTTTCTGGTGCTACAATCAATATGAAGAGCTAGTTTGGTATATTTCTTATTTAGGTTTAGCCTATCTAAATTCTGATGGATAAAACTAATATTATCGATAATATTACTCGAAGTGTCCATTGCTATATAAAAGCAGCTACTGTTATCCATAATGCAGGTAACATTACTAATAGCCTTTTGCAATTCTTCTGCCTTTATTTTGCTACCTGCATCATCGCTTTTTGAAGAAAATACTTGACCGCAACATAAGTTTTCTAGATTCTCTGGGTAAGTAATATCATACCCCAGTTTTTTGATTAATTTCTGAAGTGCATTGTCAGTACTAGTAGCACTATTATCCCCAAAAATTCGATTATTACAAGTTGGGAAATACATTATCTGGGGTTTTTCAGACAAAGTATCACTTACAAATTTTGCCCTTTGTACTTTGGGGGTTGTCGGTAGATAAACCGGCAATATTGGTATTACTTTTTTTAAATTTTTACTTATAGTATAAGTTCGGTTACGCCCTATAGTATTAGCTACAAAATTACCTAGGCCAAGAAACTTACGATTGAGACTTATAAAAGCACTAAAATGATTACTCCAATAACTCACTCGCTGTAGTTTTAATTCTTTAATAAAACTACCCGTATTAATTCCAACTGGGCATTTGGTCTTACATAATCCAGTAGTTGCACAGCTGTCAACTCCATAATATTCATATTGACGTTTAAAATGATTGTATTCGTGTACAAGATTATCTTTTTGTAATTGTTTCATCCTACGATAAGTTGTTATCCGTTGGCGTGGAGTTAGGGTTAGATTTTTGGACGGACAAACTGTTTCACAAAAGCCACACTCTATACAGCTATCTATTGTACTATCAGCTTCATTTAGCTTTTTGAGGTTCTCTAGATGTAAATTGGGGTTTTTGGTTAGTTTTACATCTGGGTTAAGAATGCCTGAAGGGTCAAGTAGATTTTTAATTTGCCACATGATTTTATATAACAAAGGGCCCCATTCTAGTTCGGCAAATGGTGCTATATTTCTACCGCTTCCATGTTCAGCTTTTAATGAACCTTTATATTTAACAGCCACTAGATTACATATTTTTCCCATAAAATCTTTGTAATTATCTACTTCGCTTTTTTTATCAAAACTAGGAGTAAATACAAAATGAAGATTTCCAGCTAAAATATGTCCAAATATAGAAGCATTAGTATAATTATGTTCGATAAATAATTGTCGTAAATCATTAACCAAATCTGGTAATTGATGAAGATTAACTGCCATATCTTCTAGAACCACATTACTACCTTTAGCTCTAGCTCCACCAACTGTTGTAAATATTCCTTTACGTAAACTCCATAAATCATTGTACGTTATCTCATCTCGAGTAAATTTAATGGCAATTTCTATTGATTGGGAGGCAATTATGTTTTCAGTAAGAGCTATTTTATTTTCTAATTCAAGTAGGTTTGATCCAGATATTTCAATTAGCATTGCGGAAGTGTCGTTACTTAATGCTGGTAAATATTTCTTGGCAAGCTCTAAATGTTTAATTGAGTTTAATGAGGTAATATCCATTAGTTCAATTGCATCAACATTAGTTTTTGATAGCTGCTCCGTAAGCGCCGCGATTTCCACCAAATTTTCACAAAATATAAGACTAACAGCCTTATATGGATTATCAGGTACACAGTTATAGCAAATTTCACTAATAAAACCTAAAGTTCCTTCAGAGCCAATCATTAGATGGCTTAATATATCGATAGGGTCACTAAAATCAAGAAAAGCATTGAGACTATATCCAGAAGTATTTTTGATTTTAAATTTATGTTTGATTAATTCACAAAGAGTGTTATCACTTCTAATTTGTTCACGAATGGACATAATTCCATCGATTATATCTTTATTAGTATTTATAAAATCTATTCGGCTATTCATATCTCGTGTATCGAGAGTGCTTCCGTTAGCGAGAATTAGTTTTAACCCTTCCATAGTTTTATAGGAGTTTTTACTAGTACCACAACACATTCCACTTGAGTTGTTTGCAGCAATTCCACCGATTTTACAAGCAGCAATCGATGCTGGGTCAGGGCCAATTTTGCTAGCATAAGGTTTTAAATAGTAATTAGCAGTTGCGCCGATAATCCCCGGTTCAAGCACTATTTTATGACCATTATCTAAAATAGTATGCTTTTGCCAACTAGTATTAGATAAGACAACTAATACAGAATCACTCAATGCCTGTCCTGAAACACTAGTACCTGCTGCCCTAAAAGTTATACTGATATTATGGGTATTAGCTAAAATAAGTAGCTTATGAACTTCATCATGGTTTTCTACAAATACCACAAGCTTTGGAGTTAATCTATACATACTCGCATCAGTACCGTAGGCATAGCAAAGCATTGGATCATCAATAATGCGTGAATTGTCAATGTATTGTGCTAATTGCTGTTTAAATTTTTCCACTATTATGCTCTTCTCATTCAAAAAAGCTGCAAACAAAGATTATTCTAGCATAAAATAGCGTTAGATAATAATAAATGGGATGTGTTTTAATGTTGAATGTGGAGTGGCAATGAATAATTACCTTATTGGGGTTGATGCTGGTGGCTCCAAAACCCATGCGGTGTTTTTTGATAAAGATAGCCAAAGTTTTGCAGGCCCTGCTAATATCAGTAAAGGAATTGATATTGCGTATAACTCAATCACTACTGCAGTTGATGAATTAATTATCGGTTACGATATAAGAGATATACAAATTGGTATCGGAATTGCCGGTTATTCAGTAGCTACTAATCGAGATTCCTTAGAGCAAAAGTTGCTTAAAAAATACCCTAATCTAAAACTAGTGTCTGATTGTCATTTAGCTTGTTTGGCAGCTCATGCCGGGCAAGATGGGGCTATTGTAATTTGTGGTACTGGAGTTGTTGCTTATTCTATGAAAAATGGTGTTGAACATCAACTTGGTGGTTTTGGCTATCCTCACGGCGATTTGGGCGGTGGGGCATGGCTTGGGCTTGAAGTATGTAAGCGCGTATGTAAGGCAATTGATGATATAATTCCCTGGTCTGATTTATTAAAGGCAGTGTATGCCAAATTTGATAATAATAACGATGAGTTTAAATATTGGCTACTTAGTGCAACACCTGGAGACTTGGCTAATATCGCACGTTCAAGTTTTATCGTTGATTTCCTTAAAACTGATATAAATGCGAGGGAAATATTTACACAAGGGATTAATGAGATACTTGGATATATAAAAGTACTTAAGAAAAATAATCTATCTATTAAATTAGTTGGTGGAGTAGCGCCGTTTTATCTTGAAGCTATACAAAAAGAATATTCTGATGTAATACTTAGTGATGTACCGCCAGTGTTTGGTGTGAAATACTTGTTTTGAAAGAGGTAAAAATGCAAAGAAATTTACTTAAAATAGCGATCTTTATGACGGTATGTTGTCTTAGTATGTTTGCATGTACCTTATCAACATTTATAATGCAGGCAGTTGCATACTATCATGTGTCAGCAACTAGTGCTGGAACACTGGAATCTTATCAAAACTTATCGATGATAGTTTTTATCTTAGGTTTATTCTCACTAATCCTACGACTTGGTTATCGCGCATCTTTAATGCTGATAATTGCAATAATGGTTATTATTGCAATACTTTTACCGATTGTTGATAGCTATATAATGCTAAAAATCTATCTAATTGGCCTAGGTCTAGTTTTTGTGGCTATGAAAGTTATACTATATTCAACAGTACCACTAAGTGTCAAATCAGATACGGAACAAGCAATGATGTTATCCTTACTTGAAGTATTTTGGGCATTAGCTTCAGTTGTTGGGATGTGGATAATGGCACATTTTATGCAAACTACTAACTGGCTACATTTCTCTTGGGTATTTGCAGTATTTGGGGTACTTACTATTATACTTTGGAAACTTACACCACTTGATGAAAGCGTTCTTCGTAAAGAAAAAAATGTGGGATTTAAAAAACAACTAAAAGATATTGCTAATATTTGTAATAATCGCTATTTAGCTGCAGTTATCCTTGTTTCTTTTTGTGCTTCAATGGTTGAGATGGGGTTGGGTGCTTGGCTCCCTGGATTTTATAAACAGGCTTTGTCACTACCAGATTTTTTAAGTGTCAAAATTGCGAGTTTCGCATTAATAGCAACTTTATTTGGT
This sequence comes from Neisseriaceae bacterium, assembly GCA_947499925.1. Lineage (GTDB taxonomy): Bacteria > Pseudomonadota > Gammaproteobacteria > Burkholderiales > UBA11063 > Aquella. The sequence goes on along the minus strand of CANMQR010000008.1, from coordinate 1,946 downwards.
CGCTTAGTTGTAGTTGGATTATTGAAATTCGTAACTTGGGGTAGGGCTTTATTTATATATTATTTTTTAGGGCTTTTAGTATTACTATATGCTTTATTTAGTACTAAAGTTACCCATACAGCAATTATTCAATTAAGTGATGTACCATTTAGTGCAATTATGCTATCTCTTTTTGCATTCTTTTTGGCCCCAGGTACACCATTACTTAATTCCGCAATTCTAGCAAGAACCGCAAAAGAAAAACATGTGCTACTAATGACAGTATTAACCATTATTTTTGCATTAGCTTCAAGTATTGGAGCGCGTCTCATTGGGCAATTAATTGATCATTTTGGGGTGATAAATGGGTTTAAAATGGCAACAATAATTCCACTACTACTTCTGGTAATCTTTATTTTGCCGTATGAGAAATTTATTCATAAAGCTCAAATTAAGTAATATTTTTATTAGGTAATAACATAAATGCAAGAATTCAATTGGAAACTAGGGCGTCCTGTAGAAAAAAACTTTGTATCACCAACAGTTGAGAGGGTTATTAAAGAAGCGCAGTTTAAAATACCCAATAAAGAGCTATTTAAAATGTTTAGCCAAGCATTCCCAAATACGCTAGATACTACTGTAAAATACACTATAAATCCTGAAGGTAATCCTGATACTTACGTGATTACTGGTGACATTGATGCTATGTGGTTAAGGGATTCTACAGCTCAAGTGTGGCCGTATTTAGCTCTTATAGGAGAAGATGAAAGTTTAAAGAATCTAATTGCTGGGGTTATAAATCGCCAAGCACATTATATTCGCATTGACCCGTATGCTAATGCTTTTAATCATGGTAATGAAGGCTCAATATGGGAAAGTGATAACACCCAAATGAAGCCTGAGCTTCATGAACGTAAATGGGAAATTGATTCATTATGCTATCATGTAAGACTTGCTTATGAGTATTGGACGCTTACTCAAGATAGAAGCATCTTTACTAATGAATGGTTAAATACGGCAACCCTAATTTATAAAACTTTCAAAAATCAGCAGTTAAAAGATGGTAAATACCACTATACATTCCAAAGAAATACTCCTGTTGCAACCGATACATTAGCTGATCATGGTCTTGGCAACCCAATCAACCCTGTTGGTTTAATAGCTTCAGCCTTTCGACCATCTGATGATGCAACGGTATTGCCGTTTTTAATTCCTTCAAATTTTTTTGCAATAGATACTCTTAATAAAATCGCTGAGATACTACGTCTACATTATAATGCGGCAGTATTAGCACGTAATTGTATCAAAATTACTCTTGAAATTAAACATGCACTTAATGAATACGCAATCGCAACACATAAGAAACACGGCAAGATTTTATGTTATGAAGTTGATGGTTTTGGTAGCCATTTGTTTATGGATGATGCTAATGTGCCAAGTCTAATTTCATTACCATATCTTGGATGTATTGATATTAAAAGTAAAATTTATCAAAATACACGGAAGTTTATACTATCTAATGATAATCCATGGTATTTTATTGGTAAATCTATTACTGGGGTTGGTAGTATTCACACAGGACGAAATAGAGTATGGCCAATAGCACTAATTATGCAAGGTCTTACAGCTCAAACTGATCTTGAAATTGATGATTGTCTGGATATGTTATTAAATTCCCATGATGGTAGTTATTTTATCCATGAAGCTATTGATAAAGATAACCCATCAAAATACTCTAGACCTTGGTTTGCTTGGGCAAATAGCTTATTTGCTGAATTAGTTATCAAACGTTACAAATTAATCTAGAGGCCATTTTGAGAAACAAACAGCTTATTATTCCAATTATTGTGGCAAGTATCATGTTTATGGAGTTTTTGGATGCTACAATCCTAAACACTGCAATACCGAGTATTGCAAAGGATTTTGTTATTAGCCCGGTAGTACTAAAATTTGCTGTAGCGAGTTAT
>CANMQR010000007.1 GCA_947499925.1 Neisseriaceae bacterium | reverse complement strand
GATTTTGAATTAGTAAACTATGATCCAGAGCCAGCAATCAAAGCTCCGGTTGCAATTTAGTTTTTGAAAGTAGTGTCTAAGTGATTAAAACTGATAATTTGGTGAGTATTGATGCTAATTTGGATAAAAGGGTAATGGCACCTGAAAAGGTATCTGGGGATGAGGTGATTGAACGTGCCTTGAGACCCAAACTTTTTGCAGAATATATTGGGCAAGATAAAGTAAAGGTACAATTAGAAATTTTTATACAAGCAAGTCTTCATAGAAATGAAGCACTTGATCATGTGTTGTTATTTGGCCCTCCTGGACTTGGGAAAACTACATTAGCTCATATTATTGCTCGTGAGATGGGTGTGAATTTACGCCAAACTTCAGGGCCTGTTTTAGAAAAAGCAGGGGACTTAGCTGCGCTTCTTACTAATTTAGAAGCTAATGATGTATTATTTATTGATGAAATTCATAGACTATCACCAATTGTAGAAGAGATTTTATATCCAGCTTTAGAAGACTTTCAGCTTGATATTATGATAGGTGAGGGACCATCGGCTCGTAGTATTAAGATTGAATTGCCGCAGTTTACTTTAATTGGTGCAACTACTCGTGCTGGGATGCTAACTAATCCACTTCGTGATCGATTTGGCATAATCTCTCGTTTGGAGTTTTATTCGATTGAAGAATTAACTGAAGTAATCAAACGTTCAGCAAATTTACTTAATTTAAATATAACTCCTGATGGGGCAATTGAAGTAGCTAAGCGTTCGCGCGGTACGCCTAGAATTGCAAATCGTTTATTACGAAGAGTTAGAGATTACGCACAAGTTAAACATAATGGTAAGATTGATAAAGATATTGCAGATGCTGCTCTAAATATGCTTGATGTAGATAGAATTGGGTTAGATATAATGGATAAAAAACTACTAGATGCAATTATCAATAAATTTGGTGGTGGTCCTGTTGGGCTTGAGACATTATCAGCTACCTTGGGCGAAGCATCGGATACTATTGAAGATGTGATTGAGCCGTATCTTATGCAAAGTGGGTTGTTACAGCGAACGCCACGTGGGCGAATAGCAACTGATTATGCCTATCGGCATTTTGGCGTTGAAAATTTAAAATAATTAAATCTTTAGAAAGGTCTTGTATGAGTACAAATACAAATTTTAAATACCATTGGTTTGCTAGTGGTGATATAGGTGCGGGAGCTACTATTGTATTTGATAATCTTGCCGTATTAACTTTTATGGCGTTGATCCTTCAGTTTGGGTATCAATTCCCATTAGAAGTGATTATGACGCATATAATCCCTGGTACTGTTGTTGGAGTATTAGTTGGTAATTTATTGTGTTTGTGGTTAGGGTTTCGTCTAGCCAGAAAAGTTGGTAGAAATGTAACGGCAATGCCTTTTGGGCTTGATGCGCCTTCTGCAATTGGTTTTGTGGTTTGTATAATTGGCCCAGCTTTTAGTTATTTGCATACTCAAGGTCTGGACTCATATGCCGCTGGTATTAAGGCGTGGCAAATTGGTGTTGGGTGTTTATTTACTGCGGGAATTATAAAATTAATATTTAGTTTTTTTGCTAATCGCTTAAAAGCAATAATTCCACAGCCAGCACTATTAGGTGCTATTGGAGGAGTTGCAATTGCTTTAATTGGTTTTTTCCCACTTAATTCAATTTTTAAAGTTCCATCGGTTGGGTTATTGTCTTTAACGATAGTAATGCTAACAATGTTTGCTAAAGTTAAATTACCGTTTAGATTATCAGGTATTCCTGTTGCAATTGTACTTGGAACTGTTGTTTATTACTTACTTTCGCCATTAGGTTTAAGTGGAGCTATGCCTAATTTGGCAGCTAATATTACATTTCTTCTGCCAACTCCAACTTTTGCGTTTATTCATGAAGCTACATCTATAATAAATTATCTACCAGTGATATTTCCATTTGCATTATTAGTGATTTTTGGTACTATGTCTGTAGTTGAAAGTGCTGATTGTATGGGAGATGAGTATGTGGTGCGCGATCTTATGTTGATTGATGGGGTTGCAACAATAGTTGCTTCATTTTTTGGCGGAGTGCTACAAACTACACCATACGCAGGGTTTCCTGCCTACAAAAAAATGGATGCACGAGCTGGGTTTTTATTGATAAATATAGTTGTAGTTGGTATTGGTGGTGTCTTTGGTTTAGTTGGCTTTATTGTTAATTTAGTACCTGAAGTAACTGTTGCGCCAGTACTACTTTATGTGGCGTTTGAAATAGCAATGCAGGGCTTTATGCATTCGGATAAGAAATACTATCCGGTAATTCTATTTGCGATATTTCCATCAATAGCTAGATTGGTAGAAATCAAAATAACTGATGGATCTTTAATTCCAGTTGATAAATTACAAGAACAAATGTTTACTAATGTATTACCTACGATTAGTGATCATTTGGCAATTGTAGTACTAGGTAATGGCTTTATTGTAACTGGTATGCTATGGGCTACTATGCTTTATTTTGCAATGGAGCATAAATGGGTGAAAACATTTGTATCTAGCTGTGTTTTGGCGGTGCTAGGGTTTTTCGGAGTTATTCATTCTTTATATATTAGTGGGCAATTATACCTACCTTGGTCGCTACCAGAAGGCGTTAGAAATATTCCCTATGAATTAGCACTTGGCTACCTGTTTTTTGGGCTAATAACCTTACTTTTATCAAAAATTCCTGCAAATAGGTAAAAATCAGTAACTTAACCTTGCTTTATTGGGTTATCCTATGTTATAATCTCGTTCACATTTATATTAAAATGGGAATGAAGTAGTTGGTCAATTGTAACCAACGCCTTGGGCTATAATGGCTTACGTCATTATATGCTTAACGGAAAATAATAATAAGAAGGGTAACAAAATGAGTCTTGGTCTATTAGGTCAAAAACTCGGAATGACTCGCATCTTTGCAGATGATGGTAGTTCTATTCCCGTGACTGTTGTTGCAGTCGGGGGTAACCGAGTGGTTCAAGTTAAGACAAATGAAGTTGATGGCTATACAGCTGTTCAAGTTGCATTTGGCGAGCGTCGTGCATCTAGAGTAAACAAAGCTGCTAAAGGGCATTTTGCCAAAGCAGGTGTTGAGGCTGGAAATGCACTTGGCGAATTTAAAATAAATCCTGAAGATGTAGCTAATATAGCTACAGGTAGTGCTATTGCTGCTGATATATTTACTGCGGGTCAATTAGTTGACGTAACAGGTACTACAAAAGGAAAAGGTTTTTCTGGTGTAATTAAACGTCACCATTTCAGTTCTAATCGTGCATCTCACGGTAATTCACGTTCACATAATACTCCAGGTTCTATCGGTCAACGTCAAGATCCAGGTCGTGTATTCCCAGGTAAGAAGATGGCGGGGCACTTAGGTAATGTGCAAGTTACTGCACAAAATCTTGAGATCGTTCGTGTTGATGTAGAGCGTGGTTTATTATTGGTTAAGGGTGCGATTCCTGGTTCTACCAATGGTAAAGTTATTGTGCGTCATAGCGTGAAGGCAGGTGCGTAATGGATTTCAAAATAATAAATACAAGCGGCAGTGAAACTGGTAGCTTAAAACTTAATGAAGAGCTTTTTGGACGTGAATATAACGAAGCGTTAGTTCACCAAGTTGTGACTGCTTATCTAGCTAATGCGAGAAGTGGTACACGTGCTCAGAAAACTCGTTCTGAAGTAAATCATTCAACTAAAAAACCTTTTAAACAAAAAGGTACTGGTCGTGCCCGTGCTGGTATGACTTCATCTCCTTTATGGCGTGGGGGCGGTAGAATATTCCCTAATCGACCTGAGGAAAATTTCACTCAAAAAATCAATCGTAAGATGTATCGTTTGGCAATGTCTTCAATCGTTTCACAATTAGTAAGAAGTGATCGTTTGATAGTTGCAGATAATATCGTGATTGATACTCCAAAAACTAAAAGTTTTGTTCAATTATTAAAAAATATGTCATTGACAAGTGGCCGTATTTTGGTTGTTGTAGATGAGATTGATTATAACCTAATCCTATCTTCTCGTAATATTCCAAATTTATTGGTTTTAGAATCTTATCAAGTTGATCCATATACATTGCTTCGTAGCGATAAAGTTGTTTTCACAGCTAAAGCTATTGAACAATTTCAGCAAGGACACACGCTATGAAAAAAATAGATTTATATAATGTATTGATAACACCGCTAATTACGGAAAAATCAAATACAGTTGCTGAAAAGCGTGAGCAAGTAGTATTTAAAGTACAAAAACATGCAACAAAAGATGATATTAAAAATGCATTTGAGTTGGTGTTTGAAGCTAAAGTTGCTAAAGTATCTGTATTAAATGTACAAGGTAAAGCTAAGAAATTTGGACGCTTTGCTGGTAAGAGAGCTGACTGGAAAAAAGCATATATTTGTCTTACTCCAGGTCAAAAATTTGATTTAGCTTCGAATCAGAAATAGGGAGTAGAGAAAAATGGCTATAGTAAAATTAAAACCAACAACCCCTGGTCAACGTGGTGTTGTAAGAATTACCTCTCCTGAATTATATAAAGGCGAGCCACATGAACCTCTATTAGCACCACAAAAACGTGGTTCGGGTAGAAATCACCATGGACGTATTACTGTACGTCATAAAGGTGGTGGTCATAAACAACAATATCGTATTATTGACTGGAAAAGAAATAAAGCTGGTGTAGTTGCGAATGTAGAACGTATTGAATACGATCCTAATCGTACTGCTCATATTGCTTTGTTGTTTTATGTTGATGGCGAAAAAACTTATATTATTGCACCTAAAGGATTAACTGCTGGTATGCAAGTTGTGTCAGGAAGTGACGCAGCAATCAAAGTTGGTAATACATTACCACTTAGAAATATCCCAGTTGGTACTACTATTCACTGTATTGAAATGAGTCCAGGCAAAGGAGCTCAATTAGCTCGTTCTGCTGGTAGTTCAGCACAGTTACTTGGTCGTGATGGTATATACGCACAGCTGCGCTTACGTTCAGGTGAAATTAGAAAAGTTCACATTGACTGTAAAGCAACTATTGGTGAAGTAGGTAATGATGATCATAGCTTACGTCAATATGGTAAAGCTGGAGCTAAGAGATGGCTTGGTATACGTCCAACGGTTCGTGGTGTTGCCATGAATCCGGTAGATCATCCACATGGTGGTGGTGAAGGTCGTACAGCAGCAGGACGTCATCCGGTTTCTCCTTGGGGTTTACATACTAAGGGTAAGAAAACCCGTAGAAGCAAACGTACTGATCATTTAATCATTCGCGATCGTCGTAGAAAATAGTAGTTAAGGAAATAACAAATGACTCGTTCATTAAAAAAAGGTCCTTTTATAGACCAACATTTAATAAATAAAGTATTGGTGGCAATAGAAAAAAGTGATAAGCGTCCTATTAAAACATGGTCACGCCGTTCGACAATTATTCCTGATATGATAGGATTAACTATTGCTGTACATAATGGTAAAGCTCACGTGCCGGTTTATATATCTGACAATATGGTTGGTCATAAATTGGGTGAATTTGCGTTAACACGCACATTCAAAGGGCATCTTGCCGATAAAAAAGCTAAGAAGTAAGGGAGTTTACAGATGAAAGTTTCTGCTCACTCAAATGGAATTCGCGTATCAGCGCAAAAGTGTAGACTAGTTGCTGATTTAATTCGCGGCTTAAATGTGGCTAATGCTCTTAATATACTAGAGTTTAGTCAAAAAAAATCAGGTGGAATTTTAAAGAAAACTTTAGAATCAGCAATAGCTAATGCCGAACATAATGAAGGCGCTGACATTGATGCTTTGAAAGTTAGAGAAATTTATATTGACAAAGGACCAAGCTTAAAGCGTTTTTCTGCTAGAGCTAAAGGTCGTGGTGCCAAAATAGAGAAGCAAACCTGTCATATTAATATTGTTGTTGGTTACTAAGGAGATTAGGTCATGGGACAAAAGATAGACCCTCGTGGTTTTAGGTTGGCAGTTACGAAAGACTGGTCTTCTCGTTGGTTTGCTAACAACAAAAATTTTGCGGTTAACTTACTCGAAGATATTAAAATTCGTGAATATTTAACTTCTAAATTTGGTCGTCGTGCATCAGTTGGTCGTATTCTTATTGAGCGTCCTGCTAAAAGTATCAAAGTTACTTTATATACAGCGCGTCCAGGTGTCATTATTGGTAAAAAGGGTGAAGGTATTGAGCAAATTAAAGCTGAATTACAAAAAATCACTACTGTGCCTTTACACCTTAATGTAGAAGAAATCAGAAAACCAGAAATGAATGCTCAAATTGTTGCTGACCAAGTGGCAATGCAAATTGAAAAACGTGTAGCTTTTCGTCGTGCGATGAAACGTGCTATGCAAACTTCAATGAAGATGGGTGCCATTGGTATTAAGATTCAAACGGCTGGTCGTCTAAATGGTGTTGATATTGCTCGTAATGAATGGTATCGTGAAGGTCGTGTGCCGCTTCATACTCTTAGAGCAAATGTTGATTACGCAACTAGCGAAGCATTGACTACATTTGGAATTATTGGTATCAAAGTGTGGATTTATAAAGGTGATTTGAATTTAGCTAAAAATAAATTTGTAAAAGAAGTCACTTCACATGAAGACGAAGAAAAACCACGTCGTGCAGCTCCTAAAAAAGCTCAAGACAAACCTGCTGCAGCCAAAAAACCAGCAGCACCTAGGAAAAGAAAGGTAGGCACAGAAGATGTTGCAGCCGAATAGATTAAAATACCGTAAGGTACAAAAAGGTAGAAATACTGGTATTGCTACACGCGGTACTAAAGTGAGTTTTGGTGAGTTTGGATTAAAGGCGGTTGTTCGCGGTCGTTTGACTTCACGTCAAATTGAGGCGGCACGTCGTGCGATGACTCGTCATATTAAACGTGGTGGTCGTATTTGGATTAGAATATTTCCTGACAAACCAATTTCTAAAAAACCTGCTGAAGTACGTATGGGTGGAGGAAAAGGTTCTCCTGAGTATTTCGTTGCTGAAATACAACCAGGGAAAATGTTATATGAAATGGATGGGGTTAATGAAGAACTAGCGCGTGAAGCTTTCCGCTTAGCTAGTGCTAAATTACCTTTGAAAACAGCTTTTGTGGTAAGACAGGTAGGTGAGTAATGAAGGGTGCTGAATTAAGAGCTAAGACAGTTGAAGAATTGAATGGCGAATTAGAAACGTTGCTAAAAGCACATTTCTCACTACGTATGCAAGCTTCAATGCAACAGCTTACTAAAACTAGTGAAATACAAAAAGTACGTCGCGATATCGCACGTGTTAGAACAATTTTGCATGCAAAGGTGAAAGCAAATGACTAAAGTAGTTCGTTCTTTGGTTGGCACCGTAGTTAGTGATGCCAAAAATAAATCAGTAACAATACTGATTGAACGTAGAGTTAAACATCCATTACTTGGTAAAGTTGTGAAGAAGTTTAAAAAATACTATGCACATGACGAAAATAATCAGTATAAAGCTGGTGATTTAGTTAATATAGTAGAGTCTAAACCTCTTTCTAAAACTAAAACTTGGATTGTTCAAGGTATTGTTGCCAAGCAATAATCTTAATCTATAAATAATAAAGGCGGTACAAATGTACCGCCTTTATTATTTCTTAAAGTCATAACTATGCTATAATCCAGCATTAATTTTTAAATATAATTTTTTATGGATTAGAATTTATGAGTTCAGTTACAACACTTAAAAAAAACATGTCTACTTTTTCATTAATGATGACGGGTATTACTTCTATTGTTGGTTCTGGGTGGCTATTAGCAACACAAAAAATTACGGTGGTTGCAGGACCTGCTGGTATTCTTGCTTGGGTCATAGGAATGTTGGTAGCGATTTTAATTGCATTTTTTTGTATAGAAATTGGTACGGTTAATCCATCAGCTGGTGGTGTTGGATATTATTCAGGTCTTACTCATGGTAGGTTTAGTGGCTTTATTACTCAATGGGTGAACTGGCTAAGCATCTTGGCAGTTCCTGCTGTTGAGGCTCAAGCAATTGTGCAGTATTTAAGTAAAGTAAGCTCGTGGTGTCATGGCTGGTACTATCTTGATAAGAATATATTATCGCCAACTGGGATTGTGTTTGCTATTGGTTTTATGGTTTTATTTATGGGGGTTAATTATTTTGGTTCTAAATTGTTTACCCGCTTTAATAACGTTTTAACTATTATCAAAATAGTTATTCCTATTTTAACTATTGTGTTTTTATTATTTTCTGGGTTCCACATTGATAATTTTGGTCATTCAGCACATGAGTTTGTACCATATGGTTGGAGTGCTGTAGGTAGTGCCGTCATTAGTTGTGGTGTAGTTATGTCATTTAATGGCTTTCAATTACCATTAAATTTCTCTGAAGAAATTAAAGATCCTAAACGTCAGTTACCAATAGCTATTATCGGAAGTATTTTATTTACCTTTGTGCTTTATGTTGTACTACAAGCTGTTTTTATTGGTTCAATTAGTCCTGACAAGATTGTAAATGGTTGGCATGGTATTAATTATCGTTCCCCTTATGTTGATTTATTATTAGCTGCTAATTTCCAGGTTATGGCATGGGCTGTAATGAGTACTTCAGTAGTAGCACCAGCAGCTTGTGGCGCTGCATTTATTGCCTCAGCCTCTAGAATGACATATGCATTATCTAGAGTTAATTTATTACCAAAGTTTCTTGGTAAGTTAAATAGCAAATATGCAGCACCGCGTGCTTCAATCTTAGTTAATTTTGTCTTAGGTAGTACATTTTTATTTATGTTTAAAGGCTGGACACAATTAGTTGCTGTAATCTCTGTGCTACATATATTTTCGTATTTATCAATGCCAGTTGTTGTAGTAGCATATCGAGCTCAACAGGCAACTAATTTATCGAAAATTGATAATTTCCGTCTACCATTTGCACCATTTTTTGCAGTAGTAGTGATGTTTGTGTTATCGCTACTATTATTTTTTGCTGCATGGCCAAGTATTGGATATATGTCTATATTACTAATACCTGGGTTAATATTTTTCTTTTATTATGAATATAAAAATAATGGAACTAAAGATATGTGGACACTTATCAAAAGTGGTTCATGGTTACTTTATTTTACTATTGGAATTACTATTATTTGCTATTTAGGTAATAATAAAGATCATAATTTAATTGATTTATCAACTTCTTTAATTTTGTTACTTTTATTATCTTTAACAAGTTTTGCTTATGGTGTTTTATCACCGATTAAAAACCCAGACCTAAACTAATGGTCATACTTTAATTTTATTTAGGAAATATATGTCTTTTTCGAACCTTAACTTAGCTCCAGAACTTTTACGCGCTGTGAATGAGCTAGGTTATACAATTCCAACTCCAATTCAAGATGCTGCTATACCAGTAGTTTTAGCAGGTGGAGATCTAATGGCAATGGCACAAACAGGGACTGGTAAAACCGCTGGATTTACGCTACCTGTGCTACATATGCTATCATTAATGCCACCAGCTCATACTGGGCGTCCTTTGGCTTTAGTGTTAGTTCCTACACGGGAACTAGCATTACAGGTTCAAGAAAGCGTGAATGGTTATGGAAAGTATCTGAAATTAAACTCTATGTCTATGATAGGTGGAGTTAATATAAATCCTCAGATAAAACAGCTAAGAGGTAAAGTAGATATTTTAATTGCAACTCCTGGGCGGTTACTTGACCATGTTATGCAAAAGACATTAGATCTATCGCAAGTTAAGATCCTTGTGCTTGATGAAGCAGATCGCATGCTTGATATGGGATTTGTTCGAGATATCAAAAAGATTTTGGCTTTGTTACCTAAGAAACGTCAGAATTTATTATTTTCAGCTACTTTTTCTGATGAGATTAAAGCTCTTGCTGATGGCTTACTTAATAAACCAGCGCTGGTTGAAGTTGCAAGGCGTAATACTACCGCTGAGATGATTACTCATAAAGTCCACCCCGTTGATACTGATAAGAAAAAAGCACTTCTTGCTCATTTGATCAAAGAATATAATTGGCATCAAGTACTAGTATTTACTCGTACCAAGCATGGAGCTAACAAATTAGCTGAATACTTGGATAAAAATGGTCTTCCTGCTCTTGCAATTCATGGCAATAAGAGTCAAGCTAATCGAGTTAGTACTTTGGCCAAATTTAAGGATGGTTCATTACAGGTTTTGGTGGCTACAGATATAGCTGCACGCGGCCTTGATATTGTGGATTTACCACATGTTGTTAATTTTGAATTACCTAATGTACCTGAAGACTATGTACATCGTATTGGGAGAACTGGCCGCGCTGGGCAAGCTGGGGATGCGGTATCGCTAGTATCAAAAGATGAGAAAAAACTGCAAATTGCAATCGAGCGATTACTAAAGAAAAAAATTGATGAAGAGGTCATTACAGGTTTTGAACCAAATCCAAATGCACCTAGTATGGCTCATACAGATACAACAAATCATCGTAATAAGCCAAGAAGTACTGTAGCCATTAATCGAAGTAATAGTACAAGAAACGCTAATTCTAATCGTGGTGGCTTTAAAAGATAAGCTATCTTTTAGCTAGTAGTTTGTCCAGTTGGTTAGCAAAAGCCTGGGTATCATCTTTAGAGAAACTTTTTGGGCCACCTGAGATAAGTTGATCATTTCTCAATTGCTCCATTAAGTTTCGCATTGCAAGTTGGTGTTTGATACTATCTTTGGTATATAAACGCCCGCGAGGGTTGAGAGCGATTGCATCTTTATCAATAACATTTGAAGCTAGTGGAATATCAGCAGTAACAACTATATCATTTGCCTCTATCATTTCAACTATCTTATT
>CANMQR010000006.1 GCA_947499925.1 Neisseriaceae bacterium | reverse complement strand
TCTGTATCAGTACTAATAATTATTGTACGTGAAACTACCAAATTGGTAGTTTGAATAGGAATAGATAATGTATGGTAAGGATGATGGTTTAGTAAAGGTAATAAAAATTTTCTAGAGGGTGTAGCCTCAAAATTCGAGATACCCCTACATTTTTGGCATGTATTACTACTATATTGCCCAAATTATGCCCAAATATAGAGCAATGAATTAAAATAGCTAGTATTATCAATAACTTATTCACTATTGAATGGTGTTTACTAACCCGCTCTCGATGGATTATGACTCAGTAGCAGTTTAATTTAGTTGGTTAATTTTTATTAAAAAGTTGGAATATTTTTGATATAAGAGATATTATGGTTAATGAAATGAATCATATTATAATGATAGATGAATATGCGGTTGAATATTTAGATAGCGTTCCAGAGAACATTGATGAGGTAGTGCATCATGGGCATATTATTGATGAAGCGGCTCACGGCGTTGTTTGCAATTATAATCTTTTTTGCTTTGTTATTAGAAATAGTAATAAGAGTGTTGTGGGTATGCTTACCGCCTATACTGCATATTCAGAGATTTATGTGGATGACATATGGATTGACCCCAAGTATCGTAAAATAGGGCTTGGTCGTAGATTGCTTGAGGGTCTTGAGAATCACTTTAAAGGCAGAGGTTATAATAATATCAATTTAGTTACAAGCCAGTTTCAAGCCCCAGAGTTTTATAAAAAATGTGGATTTGACATTGAGTTTATAAGACAAAATAAATATAACCATAAATTAACAAAAACTTTTTTCATTAAATATTTTGATGATGAACTACAAAATCAAGGTGTTTTAGAAAAATAGCAAAATATTTAAGTTGATAGAATAGTGAAGATAAAATGAATAAAGCTATAATAATCACTGGAGCTAATAGTGGTATTGGGTTTGAATGTGTAAAACAATTCTGTGAAACATTTGAACGGAACACGATTATAGCTATATCACGCAGTACCAATAATTTGCAGCAATTATCATATCCAAATATGCAACTACATAGCTGTGATGTAACTGATTACCAACAACTCAACACCATAATTAACGCAGTTGCCAATGAATACCAAATTTGCTGCCTAATTAATTGTGCAGGAACATCACATAATGGTGATTTCTGTGGTATTGATGATACTAAAATTCAGCAAATGATTGACGTAAATATTCAAGGGCTAACTAATATGGTAGAACTGGTTTTACCATATATGCGAGCACAAAAATTAGGCACGATAATCAATCTTAGTTCATTAGCCGATCGCTATCCAAGACCAAACTCTGCAGTGTATGGTGCATCAAAAGCATATGTAAGAAGCCTTAGTGATTCATTGCGCGTTAGTGAGGCACAGTATAACATAAGAGTATGCAATATTTCCCCCGCAATTGTTGATACACCATTACTTGCCAAAGTTGGCAAAAACCTTAATGAAGTAATTACTGTATCTGATTTTGTAAACATTATTAAATTTATTTACCAGCAACCACAGTCTGTTTGTATCAGAGATATGGTTGTTGCTCCAACAAGTTATGAGGGCTGACAGATGCGAGTATTAATCCTAACGTTGTTTATACTATTGAATCAGTCAGTATTTGCAAATAATAATGTGAATATTGGCAAATATTTCATTGATAAGGATGGTTGCTTTATATTGTATGATATGGGTACTAGTAAAACAGTTGCTAAATACAATGCAAAGCGCTGCACACAGCGAATACCAGCAGATTCCACTTTCAAGATAGCATTATCTTTAATGGCTTTTGACGATAAAATTATCAATAATAATACTGTGTTTAAATGGGATGGAAAAACTAGATGGTTAAAAAATTGGAATCAGAATCAGACTCCAAGAACATGGATGCAATATTCTGTTGTGTGGGTATCGCAATTGCTGACACCACAATTAGGAATGCCCAAAATCAAAAACTACTTACAAAAGTTTAATTATGGTAATCAAGATTTTTCAGGTGATCCAGGTAAAAATAATGGCTTAACTAATGCCTGGTTAAATAGTAGCCTCAAAATATCAGCAGATGAACAATTATTATTTCTAATTAATATGGTGACAAATAAATTACCAGTGTCCTACGCTGCCATTACTAACACATTCAACAATATGTATATCGATAATAACCCAACAACTGACTTGTCACTATATGGTACGCAGTTTGATACTTTAAAAAATAATTGGCAATTGCATGGGAAGACAGGTAGTAGTGGATCTACTGGATTTAGAGATGGTTGGTTTGAAGGCATTGTTGTCAAAGGTAAGCAAAAATATGTTTTTGTTACTAACTTTTCAGATACAGTACCATCAAGTGACAATATTAGTGGTGGAGGCGTTGCTAAAAAAATTACCATTAAACTCCTAAATCAATTTTTAGATTAATACTAATGAATTTGTTTGAACAGAAAATTACCACTGTATACGGTAACAAAGGTAAACAATGGATTGCTGAATTACCCAACTTAGTAACTTTAATTGCTAAAAATTGGGGTTTAACTGATCTAAAAGTAGTTGATAACCTTTCATATAATTACATACTATCTGGCTTTCAAAAAAGTAAGTCTATTATTTTGAAAGTTGGAATTAACAAAGACGAAATAGCCAGAGAAGTTGCTGCATTGAAAGCATTTGCAGGTTTTGGCGCAATTGAGGTTCTACATGAAATCGACAATGCTATACTGCTTGAACGTGCTATATCTGGAGTTTCCTTAAAATCTTATTCCACTACCGATAACAGAGCATACATTAAAATATGCTGTAATGTTATGAAGAGATTACATAAAATACCTATGCATGCAGATTATATGAATCAATTTCCGCATATGCATGACTGGTTAACAATAATTGATAAAGATTGGGAAATACCGAAACATTATTTAACAAAAGCACGTGAATTAAAAAAGCAACTGCTTACAACTGAAATTACTCCTACCTTGCTACATGGAGACTTACATTGGGAAAATATTTTATCAAATGGCAATGATTGGGTGGTAATTGACCCAAAAGGTGTAATTGGTAATCCAATTAATGAAGTATGGGCGTTTATTATGGATGTAGAAAAAGATGCTCAGTGCGTGGCACAGGCGTTTAATTATGATTTAAAGTTTGTTCTATCTTGGTATTTTATTCATTTAATTATGTCTGCATGTTGGAATCTTCAAGATAATTTGTCGCCAAAGCTTCATTTGGAATTAGCTAAAAAAACTTATTCCATGATTTAAATTTATATAAAATAGGAAAACTACATGAGAATTGAAAATTTGATTGGTGATTATCAAGCATTTGTTTCTGATTTGCTATTTCGTTTAAAATCTTGCTCAATTGATATATTTGGTATGCCAATGAGTCACCTGCTATATCGTACAGCTACTATATCAGAATATGAGAGTTTACGAAACCAACTCAAGACTCTTTGTAGTAAATTTGTTGAAACTCAATTTAATGACAGAGCTGTATCAATTTTAATATTAAAAAAACCGCTAGTATTTGAGGGTGGGGTTACCGTATCTATGATTGAATTGCCTGCACCAAGACCAGTACACATGTACCCAAGTGGTCTTGAAAGTATAGGTATAATTTTAGGGAATAAATTACCGCAATTTATACAACAATATAAACACACCCTGACTGGTATTAAAGATCATGGGCAATACTGTCAACCAGCTTTTATTACATTTGACAATGATAAGACTGCTAAATTCTATGATATTTCTCTTGAAGAAATTGTACATTTACAGGGCTGGCAACTAGAAGAAATTGGTAAATAATAATGAATATTGATATACAGCTTGTTCATCAACTAATTGCTTCACAGTTTCCCAAATGGGCAGATCTATTCATCAAGCAAATTATACCTGGTGGACATGACAATCGAACGTTTTGTCTGGGTGACAAAATGATAGTACGTTTACCAAGCGATGCTCAATATGCGATGCAGGTTAAAAAAGAACAACAGTGGTTGCCTAAAATTGCACCGCTATTGCCACTTCCAATTCCAGCACCAATAGCAATGGGAACTAAAGATACTTGTTATCCATATGAATGGTCAGTTTACCAATGGATTGAAGGTGAAATAGTAACGTACGAGAATATTACTGATTTATCAAAATTTGCATTGCAGTTAGCTAGTTTTCTCAATGCTTTACAACAAATAAATACTATAAATGCACCATTACCTGGAGCACACAACTTCTTTCGTGGAGGTGATATTTCAATATATGACAATGAAACAAGAAATGCCATTACAACGCTTGGAAATAAAATTGATTCAGAACATGTAATTGCCGTATGGGATGAAGCTATTTCAACAACATGGGATCAACAACCTGTTTGGATTCATGGGGACATGGTGGCAGATAATTTATTGTGTAAAAATGGAAAATTAAGTGCAGTTATAGACTTTGGGTGTATGGGGATTGGTGATCCTGCCTGTGATTTGGCAATTGCTTGGACTTTTCTTGCAGAAAAAAGTAGGAGATTATTTTGTGAGTCTCTTTCTATGGACTCGGCGACTTGGGCAAGAGGAAAAGGGTGGGCGTTATGGAAAGCTCTCATTACATTAACAGAAAACTTGAATACAAATCCAATAAAAGCAAAAAAATCGCAACTAGTCATAGACGAAATTTTGAAGTCTTAAATCATCGTATTATGCTAAGAACTTTTTCTATCTTTATTAATACTGTAATTTCGTTGAAGAATAAATAATAAAGGATATTTTAAAAATGGAGCACTATTTTAATATTGGTAAAAACCTTCAGCAAGAGAACTTTAAAGAAATTTTGCAAAAAATGTCTAATGTATTTGGTTGGGAAATATTAGAAGGTACAAATTTACTTGCATTAAAAGCACCAGTTGCAATTAATTTTGTAAATTTTGTATGGGGAGAAACAACTTTATCAAATATAGAAAAAGTAAAGGTATTTTATAAAAATACACAATTCACTTGGTTGGTTGCACCTCAAATAAATGCAGATAACTTAAAATGCGGAGGGTTTGCGCTTGATGATTTAGTCAGCACAGAGATGGTATTAAATATATCTGAATATATCACTCCAACGATCCCCTCAAATATTCAAATAATAATTCCTAAAACTAATGAAGAATTACAAATTTGGACAAATACCGCCATAGCAACTTTTGAATGTAGCTCTGATGGATTTAAAGAGTTTTTCTATCCATTAATTAAAGTTGCAAAATGCATTCCATTTCTGCTGATGTATGACAATCAACCAGCAGCTACAGCAATGGTATATTGTGGTAATAATGTAGCAGGAGTTTATTGTATGAGTACACTCACTGCATATCGACATAAATGTCTTGGAACCGCTGCTGTCAATGCCTGTATCTTATTAGCTAAAAGTAAAAATTTGCACCATGCAATATTGTATGCATCTCAATTGGGTAGACCATTGTATGCTAAATTGGGCTTTAAAGAAATACAGATATTACAAGAGTACCATTTGGAAAATACATTGGAGCAATCTAATGCTTGAATATAGAATCATAAATAATGATGAATATTCAGCTCTTGCCGAATTACGTTGGGTATTTCAATGTGAAGAAAATGCATTATTACAGTTATCACAAAAAAATGATTTTATTGGTGATTGTCTACAAGTTTTATTGAGTCCACATATGCAAGAATTATATACGCATTTTGGTGTCTTCATAAATGGTAAACTATGCGGATGCGCATCTTTATGTGTGATTAATAAAATACCCAGACCTAATAATATTATTGACCAAATGGGCTATTTGACCAATGTATTCACATTACCAGAATATAGAAACAATAAGTTTGGGCATAGTTTAATTACATATGTTATTGGCTGGGCAAAAACTAATAATTTAGAAATTATTATTGTATGGCCGAGTGAGCTATCAGAGAGTTTTTATACTAAACTAGGTTTTGCATCACAAGTGCAACCATTAGTATATAAACTGCGGGAGTACTAGAATAATGTATGAAACAAAACGTTTAATTCTGCGTGAATGGCTAGATAAAGATTTAGAGCCATTTATTGCATTAAACCAAGACCCAAAAGTTATGGAGTTTTTTCCAAGTTATTATACAAAAGAAGAATCAATTGCTTCCATTGAAATTTTTAAAAAAGCATTATTGGAATTTGGTTATTGCATGTATGCTTGTGAGTTAAAATTGAACAAACAATTTATTGGCTTTATAGGAGTTATGCGTCGAGATTTTGATTTACCTTTTGCTCCATGTGTTGAAATTGGATGGCGTTTGTGTTCCGAATATTGGGGGCAAGGGTTGGCTGTAGAGGGTGCTAAAAAATGTCTTGAAATTGGATTTAATGAGTTTAATTTAGATGAGATAGTATCATTTACCGCTACAGCTAATTATCGCTCAGAAAGAGTTATGCAAAAACTTGGCATGATTCATTATGAATCAGATAATTTTTATCACCCAAAGTTACCAGTAGACCATCAACTAAGTGAGCATGTCTTATACCGCATGAGTAAAGAACGGTGGAATCAAATATGATATTAGAAGATATTACATTTTTAAACAAAGTGGTTGAGTTATATAATTTGATTTATGTTAATGAATTAGTATTCTTAATCGATGTCAATAATACAATCCTTTTTGCTGGAGAAAAAATACAAGAAGTAATTAACTGTCATCCAAAAACATTAATTGGTAAAAATCATTTGGATATTCTACCATTGCCTCAAGAAAACATCAGTAGTGTCAATGCATCAATTGATAAAGTAATAAAAACAAAATCCCCGCAAGAGTTTTTGTCAATCAACTTAAACCATAATCATGAGTATCTAATATTAGATTGTGTTTTAAAGCCAATAATCAACCCTGTTACCGATAATATTGTAGCAATAGGTGTTGAATCCAGAAAATTAGATGCCAAGTTGTATCTATACAAACTATTGCTATTGCTTGAAAATAACCAGATTAACCTCAATCAACATACACCGCACATCGATCCTTTATTAACATTACGTGAACATGAAATTGCTTTTTTGTTATTTTATTGTAAAAGCACAAAGAAAATAGCTACCATTCTAGGTGATTTATATGGTAAATCAGTAACCTCTAAAACAATCAGTAACATTATTAGTAGTGGGTTATATCCAAAATTACAGGTATATGGAATTGACGCCTTAATCAATAAATTACATAGTTTGGGGTATCATACTAAGATACCAGTGAGTTTTCTAATCAACATGCACTTAGATTTAGAATAATGCTGAATCGGGAACTTTTCCTATTTACTCTTGGCTTCATTAATTATTACAATATAGCCTTGTTAAATCTATTTTATGTAAAAGGTATGTGCGTAATATGAAAGCAAAATATATATCTGTATTGATGCTATTGATCTCTTTTGGTTCAATTGGAGCAGTGATATTCACGCCTGGACTACCAAATATAGCTAATTATTTTATGGTTAGCAATCAAGTAGCCCAATACACGGTAACATGGTATTTGGTCGGATACGCTTTTGGGCAGCTCTTGTATGGTGCATTGGCTAACAGATTTGGTAGTCGAATCACCATTGCCATAGGTGCTGTTTTAACGATTATTGGAGCTTGTGGGTGTATTTTATCTTATCCATTGCGCTCATTTATTTTACTAGTGATATCTCGTTGTGTAATGGCGTTAGGGGCTGCTTCTGGCTTAAAAATGACATTCACTCTATCGCACAAATTATTTACCCACGAAGAAAGTGCCAGAGTAATGGGGTTATTGACTATGGCATTTGCCATAACGCCAGGATTAGGAGTTTTTGTTGGCGGTATTGTTGTGTCACATTTTAATTGGACAGCTCCATTTTATATGATGATACTGTATGCACTAGCTATACTAGTTTTAGGCAAACAACTTCCAGAGGTCTACAACTCAAGAGATTATGACGCATTAAGGTTACGGAATTTGTTTAGTAATTATGTAACGCAATTAAAGGATTCGTCTGTAATATTTGGTGGGTTACTGGTGGGGCTTGGTAGTTGCGTGGTATATATTTTTGCAGCGTTGTCACCATTTATTGCAATGAATGTTATGCATTTGACTCCGAGCAGTTATGGCTCGTATAATTTTATACCGTCTGCTGGTATTTTATTTGGTTCATTGCTATCAAACCATTTAGGCAAAACATGGTCGCCAAGTAAATCATTAAAATTTGGACTTGTCGTTAGTATAATTGGAACTGTTTTGTTATTTTTGATATTGTATTTGCTTAAAAACCAACCGATGAATTTATTCTTGCCAATGATTATAATCTATTTTGGATTGTCATTTATTTTTGGTAACAGCGCAGCATTAGCGTTAAAGTACGCTAAAGATAAAAGCAATGCATCAGCGGTCATGAGCTTTATAAATATGGGTTCAGCATTTTTAGTGGTTACGATACTAGGTCTATTTAGTGTATCTCAACCCATAATGTTACCAATTATCTACCTGGTTTTATTGGGTTTGGGTATACTATGGTATATTTTTCTTACGAAATTACGTCAGAGTGATCTGTAATAATGCTTGTAATTGTGCCAAGTCATTATTCAATAATATTGAAGCATGCTTGGCAATAGTTTCTACATCCCAATCCCACCATTTTAACTGTAATAAAATGTCAACCACATCCTGCGTAAATCTTTGTCTGATGGTTTGAGCTGGATTACCACCAACAATAGTGTAAGGCTCAATATTTTTAGTGATAACAGATTTTGATGCAATAATAGCACCATTACCTATTACAACGTAAGCGTTCCAGGAACCACAACTTTACAGGCTACTTAAATTTATGCTACTCAGCATAGTTGAGTCTGTAAGAGAATTAGATGTTGAGTTTGGTCGCAACCTGTCAACCGGCTGTCCCAGGGCTTTATTACCATCGCTAGTGGTAATTATTGGTACAGTGTAGCTGCGTATATTCCAAGGTAAAAGCTTTTCATAGTCTTCAACATTTTTGCAGTATGGAATAGCCTTTAATAATGCAATATAATAATTATATGGATCCAATCCATGCAGTTTTGCAGTTCTAATTAGTCCTAAATGCAGACATAATGATTTAGCCCCACTAACTGAATCACAGAATAAGAAGTTTTTTCTTGCAATAACAAGCGGTTTAATTTGTTGTTCAGTTAGATTGTTATCAATTTCAAGCCTACCATCCTCTAGGTAGCGCATTAAACCGTTTCTATATTTAATACAGTAGTTAACAGCATTACCAAGAGTAGATATGGGCAATACTGTGGGATAGATTTTATCTATCCAAGCATTAAATTCATCTAGTAATGGTTTTGCCTTTTCTTGTCGTAATTGATATCGCTGTTCTGGGGTCATTTGCTTATCTTTAGCTTCACGCTCTATTTTATAAAGTTCTTTAAAATAACGCATAGCTTCTTTAGCGATACCTTTGCCTTTATTTGATTTAACTATAGGTTCAAACTTGCGTCGAGCATGAGCGTTACAGTTTACTAACGTTGCATTAGTGCTATTTTCAAATACATTGCCGCCATCTACATGCATATAACCTTTAAAACCACCAAACCAATCATGTAGAAACTGTTTATGCTCTATTGCATTATAATCATAAAGAATAACTTGTTGATTTGGTGGGCCACCACGAATACAATATACCTGTGATTTAGTTTCAGCTGCTCTCCCAGGTTCTTTTAGCACTTGTAAGGTGGTTGCATCACAACTAGCAACATCATAATCAATAATATTATCTTTGAGAAGATTATATATTGGTCTTAGTGGCTCCATTAGATCTATCATCCAACGCGCCATAGTTTGTCGTGATACATCAATTCCATGTCTTTCACTTAATCTATGCTCCAGATGATATAGCGGCTGCCGGTCTTCTAACTTACTTACTACTAGAAATGCTAAGAATGATTCGGTAGCTTTTACTTTCGGTAGAACTTGTAGTGGGGCTGGTGCAGTTATAATAGAGCCGTCACATCCTTTTGGACATACTGCAACTTCACGGCGTTGTTCCACGATTTCAAAGACCTCTGGTACGTAGTTAACTAGATCCTTAGCTTCATAGCGAATCACTGTTTTACATAAGCCACAGCTACAGAGTTTATCTTTATCTGATAACGTGATTATTTCAATACGACGCGGTAAATCTTTTTCTGATGATTTTGCTTTCTTGGTAGTTCTGGTATGAGCTGCTACTACGGTAGATTGAGCCTCGACTAATTTACTAGCATCAGCAGAAGCAAACTCAGCTCCAATATCACTAAGTAATGATAGCTGCTTATTTTCTGGATCTTCAACATAGCGTTCTGAGCGTTTACCAAACATCTGGCGCTTTAAATCAAGTATTTGCTCTTTTAGATATTCATAAGCTTCAGCATATTGCTTGCAACGAGCATTAAGTAATGCATTATCTGCTTTTAAAGCTTCAATTTCATTTATTGGCGAAGCCATATTTGTTGCAAAACTCATTACTAAATACCGTTAACTAACTAATACAATATTATACCATAAACTCATGTATCCCAATGCGTTATCTTCAGTATTTTGATGTGTTTTTAATGTATTTTTTGTTACTGTTTCTAGTAGAAATTAGTGGCTTTTACTTCAGGTAATAATTGATGATCTGCAAAATCTAAACCAGATAATAACCAACCCAATTGTTCAACAGTTAACAGCATTGCTATATCAGATTTAGCAGGGAATTTTAACCGCCCTTGCTCCAGTCGCTTATAACACAACCAGAAACCATTCCTATCCCACCATAATAACTTTATCTTATTACTATGCTTATTTCGAAATAAAAATATCTGTCCTGATGTAGGTTTAAGCTTCAAATGATCAGCTACTAACATTATAAGTCCGTCCATCTGTTTTCTGAAGTCAATTGGATTTGGATACAACCATATATCAGTATTAAATGGTAGCAGCATAATCAACTCAGTATGGATAATAAAGTGGCTAGTATTGATTTATCATGAACCTTGAGTTCATTACCATTCTTTAATGCCAATGTACATAATGTTATTGGAGGTTCATATTTGGTTATATTATCATGCGTTAACTTTATTGGCAACAATATTGTTTTCTTGTTATTAGATAGTTTATTGGCTAATTTACGCTCTTGATATTCAAGTTTATGGGGGCTTAGATTATTCTTTTGACAATACTCTCTTCTATTCATACCACTATTACGTCTAGAGTCAATATGTGCTTTCCAATAGGACGATTTAGAAATAAACTCACATGCGATTACTTTACCATTAGATACCATCATCTTACTCCATAAAAAATGATGGCGATAGTATCTCACTTATAGCATAACTTTAAAAGATGGGGTTCATGGAACGCTTACG
>CANMQR010000005.1 GCA_947499925.1 Neisseriaceae bacterium | reverse complement strand
GTATTTTTTGTAACGTATTTTCACGAATTTTATACCCAATTTTTTCATTACTTAAATCAATATTGCATCTAAAACCACTTGCAATTAATTGCTTTTGTAAAGATTGTGCATATTCTCTTTGTTTTTCAGAGATATTTAGTACCGTCATCTGAATAGGAGCTAACCACAAAGGCAAATCTCCGGCGTGATGTTCAATCAATATACCCATGAAACGCTCTAAGCTACCACATATAGCACGATGCAGCATAACTGGTACTTTTTTAGAGCCATCTTCTGCTATATACGAAGCCTCAAGTCTATCTGGCATAGAAAAATCTAATTGTACAGAACCAGTAGTCCAAGATCTACCAATACAATCTTTTACTTCAAACTCGATTTTAGGGCCATAAAAAGCACCCTCACCTGCCATTACCTCAAAAGCTAACCCTTTAGCATTTAGCGCATCAGCTAAAGACTTTTCAGCCTTATCCCATACTTCTTCTGCACCAATACGTTTTTCTGGCCTAGTTGACAATTTTACCGCAATATCAGTTAATCCAAATCTACCATAAACCTCAAATAACATATCAATAAATAGCATAACTTCACTTTGGATCTGATCTTCAGTACAAAATATATGCCCATCATCTTGAGTGAAATTACGCGTACGCATTATCCCATGAAGCGCACCTGAGGCTTCATTTCTATGACACGAACCAAATTCAGCCAAACGAATCGGTAATTCACGATAACTAGTTAGGCCTTGTTTGAAAATCTGTACATGACATGGGCAGTTCATTGGTTTTACCGCGTATTGTTTGTCATTAGTCTCCAAACTAAACATATCTTCGCGGAATTTTTCCCAATGCCCAGATTTTTCCCACAAACTTCTATCTACAATCTGCGGAGTTTTAACTTCTTGGTATCCATGCTTAATATACATAGTTCGCATATATTGCTCTATCACTTGCCATAGCGCCCACCCCTTAGGATGCCAAAACACCATTCCTGGAGCTTCATCTTGCAAATGAAATAAATCTAACACTTTACCAATCTTACGGTGATCACGTTTTTCTGCTTCTTCAAGCATTGTCAAGTACTCTTTAAGCTCATCTTTAGTTCTAAAAGCAGTACCATAAATACGTTGTAACATTTCGTTATTAGAGTCACCTCTCCAATAAGCACCTGCAACTTTCATTAATTTAAAAGCTTTTAGTTTACTTGTACTAGGCACATGTGGTCCACGACATAAATCAGTAAAATCACCTTGAGAATATAGAGAAATAATTTGATCTTCTGGAATTGCCGAGATAATCTCTACTTTATATTTTTCACCAATCGAATCAAAATATTTAATAGCATCATTCCGTGTGTATTCTTGACGCGTAACTGGGATATTGGCTGAAACCAGGCTCTCCATCTTTTTTTCTATTTTTTGTAAATCTTCAGGAGTAAAAGGACGCTCATAACTAAAATCATAATAAAAACCATTTTCAATGACTGGACCTATTGTCACTTGAGCTTCTGGATAGAGTTGCTTCACTGCTTGAGCTAATAAATGCGCTGTTGAATGGCGTATTATCGATAGAGCTTCGCTGTCTTTTTCAGTAATTAGTTTTAGAGTTGCATCAGCATTTATTACATAACTAACATCTTTTTCTATACCATCAACAATTCCAGCAATTGTAGCTTTAGCAAGACTAGGACTAATACTTTTTGCAATATCCAAAATACTAAGAGGATTATCAAAGCTACGTACTGAATTATCTGGTAGTTTTATATTTAACATAAACCGCAACTGTTCCCTTATTGAAAATCTATTTACTGATTCGTCGTCATTCCAGCATTTTTCCGTCATTCCAGCGAAGGCTGGAATCCATTAATTACATTATCTCCGAATTTTATCATAATTTAGTCTCATTTAGTTTATAATATATCATTAAATAATATTTATAGGATACAAAATGGAACAATTTCGTGGAACTACTATTGTGTCAGTTCGTCGCAAAAATTCAGTTAGTCTAGGTGGAGATGGACAAGTTACACTTGGTAGTATAGTAATTAAATCTACCGCACGTAAAATCCGCCGCTTATACCACAATCAGGTTATTGCTGGATTTGCCGGTGGAACTGCTGATGCTTTTACCCTATTTGAACGCTTTGAAGAGAAACTGGAAAAACATCAAGGGCATCTACTACGTTCAGCAGTAGATCTTGCCAAAGACTGGAGAACTGATAGAATGCTAAGACGACTTGAAGCAATGCTAATAGTTGCCAATAAAGAAAATAGTTTGATTATTACTGGTAATGGTGATGTGTTAGATCCGGAACATGGAGTAGCTACCATTGGTTCTGGCGGTGCTTATGCATATTCTGCTGCAAGAGCCCTATTAGCTCATAGCACCCTAAGCGCAGAAGAAATAGTCAAACAATCACTAGTTATCGCTGGTGAAGTATGTATTTATACCAACCAAAACCATCTAATTGAAACTATTACTTGGTAGATAACCAAGCTACCAAGTCATTAGTAAATGAGTTGGTAACTTCATTAGCGCCTTTTATATAACCAGCTGGACTAGATTCAACCTCTGCCGTTTCAATAAAAGTTTTGTTTTTAATAACAGTATTATTGGCATTATCAATTAATTGTGCATATACCTTGAGATTCATATTACTTGAGCCATTAATAATCACCTGTTTGAAATCCATCACCTGACTTGCTAGGCGATATTTGGCGGTAACCATAAACTCACTACTACTAACATCACTATAAATACATGATTTTTGTAGCTTTTGTAAAATTGCTTGATTAAACATCTCACTTGGCGTTGATGCCCACTGACTCAATGAATAGCTACTTAACTGATACTCTGCAACTGAATAATACATACCGCGACTATCAAAAGGTGTAAAAACACGCACTGGCGATACTTGCAAAATCGGCGCATTTGATTCAGTTTTACAAGATATTTCATCAGTATTAGTCGTTGTAATCTGATATTCTTTTACTTCGGGGGTAACAACTGGTGATAATATACTACATGAACTAAGTAATATAAGAGCACTAATTAATGTAAGATTTTTTTGCATAATTTATTCTCCTGGACCTTTAATACCCGGGGATTTGCCACGTACTACTACTGACGGGTTTTGGTTTAATATAATTAAAAACTGTTGTAACTCCTTAGTTACTTGATTCATATTGGTAATTGTTTGGTTGAGATTTGGTAATAATACTGTATTTACATTTTGTATAGTATTATCCTGTAACCCTAATATCAACTTATTAGTATTATCTGATGTTGTTTCAAGTGATTTAGTTAAATCACTAATATTCTCAAAAGTTTGGTTAAGTTTCACACTATTTTGTTTAATATTGGCTAAAACAGCAACCAAATCACTCAAGCCTTGATCAATCTTACCAGTATTTTTAGCTATTGATGTTGATATCTTATCCAAATTATTAAAAGTATTACTCAAGTGATCTAAATTATCATCAGCCAATAATATCCTCAATTGACTAGAAATATCTTGTACATTAGAAGTAAAAGATTGGGCTTGTTCAGTTAAGTCATATAATAATGATGGCTGAGATGCAATCTGTGGATATGGTGGAGTATTATTTATTGGCAAATTAGTTTTACTAACAGAAGTCTTAGGTAGACGAAGATCTATATATGACATCCCCGTTATTCCCTGAGCTTTTAGGATTGCATAAGTATCAGTATTGATGCTTACAGTTGATAGAATATTTAGTGTAACTATAACATTTCTAGGATTATTACTATCTAATTCTACATTCTTAACCTTACCAATTTCAACTCCATTATACTTTACAACAGAATTCATAGAAACACCATCAACTGGCTCATGAAACACTGTTTGGTATATATTATAAGTTTTACGATTATTGCTCGAAAACCACAACCAGGTGCTGATCAAAAATGTAGTAACTATAACTACAAATAAGCCAACAGCTAAGTATTGCCGATTATCATTCATTGAACTCCTCCATTTTTTTGCTCTAAATGAGCTTGTTTTGTCAATCTACCCCGTGGGCCATTAAAATAGTCATACAACTGCGGTATTTCTTTATAATTTGCCGCTTTAATAACAGTATCATGAAATAGAACTTTCTTTTCTCCAAGATATACTATCTCATCTGAAATACTCCAGATACTATCCAAATCATGGGTAATCATAATTACCGTTAGACCCAATTGTTTTTGTAAATTAGAAATTAGCTCATCAAAATCACTAGCACTATTAGGGTCAAGTCCAGCAGTTGGTTCATCTAAAAACACCACTTTAGGATCCAACACTAAAGTTCTGGCTAGAGCAACCCTCTTTTGCATCCCTGGGCTTATTTCTTTAGGAAATTTACTATAAGCTGATTCGGGTAATCCAGTTAATTTTAATTTCAGAGTAGCTATTTCCTTAATTGTTGCTTCTGAAAAATTAGTATATTCAACAAGTGGAAACATCACATTTTGTAATACTGTTAGCGATGAAAACAACGCCCCTTGTTGAAACATCATACCTATTTTGCTTAATACCAGCTTAGTATCTGCATCTTCAATATTATACCTTGATATTTCCTCACCATTAAGTAATATCTCACCTTCAGCAATTGGCTGAAGCATCAAAATCTCACGTACCAAAGTGGTTTTGCCGCAACCACTTGCTCCAATTATCGTTATAATGCGATTAGGATAAATAGTAAGATTTAAATTTTTATGTACCCAAAAGCCTTCAAATGCGGTTCCTAAATTTTTAACTTCTATTATTGGAGCATTGTTATCTTTCAAAACTATACTCCCAAAGCTTTAAAAATTATACCAAAGATAGCATCAATTACAACAATCAAAATAATCCCAGAAACCACGCTTTTTGTAGTTGCTTCTCCAATGCTATTAGCATTACCTTTGACTCTTAGACCACAAAAGCATCCAACCAAAGCAACAATAAAAGCAAACGCAATACTTTTGATTAGACCGCAGGTATAATTATTAATAGAAACATAACTTTGCATTCTAGATAAAAATAGCGAATAATTAACACCAAGACTTGAATTTGAAACAATAGCCCCACCTAGCATACTTGCCATATCAGCAACTGAAGTAATCAAAGGTACAGCTATCATAACCCCAAGAACTTTGGGCAATACTATTCTTTGCATAGTAGAAATCCCCATAGTTTGCAGGGCATCGATTTCTTCTTGAACTTTCCTAGTTCCGATTTCCGCAGTAATTGCAGCACCAGTTCTACCAGCAACTATCACCGCTGTCATTAGAGGTGACACCTCTTTTAACATAGCAATACCC
This sequence comes from Neisseriaceae bacterium, assembly GCA_947499925.1. Lineage (GTDB taxonomy): Bacteria > Pseudomonadota > Gammaproteobacteria > Burkholderiales > UBA11063 > Aquella. The sequence goes on along the minus strand of CANMQR010000005.1, from coordinate 6,068 downwards.
AAGAAATTCACTATATATACATTAGCACCATAAGTAGTAAACTGTGGCGCCATTTGGTAAGCTAGAGTAATACCTAGTAAAAATGATAATAGACAAGCAACCCATAAGCCTTTAAGACCGGCATCATTTATCGAACGCGATACTTCACGCCAATCTAAATGAAGTGGTGACTTAATAAAACGAATTAGATTAAAACAAAATAAACCAAAGAACGAAATGAGAGATAATGAAATTTTAAAACCATCAACAAGGGATCTGCCAAATCTTGCTAATAATTTACTATTATCAGCTGGCTGTTTTGAAGTTGGTGTACTTGATTGAGTACTAAGACGCTCATATAACTTACTATCACTAGAATTTAATTCTAGTTTAGTTAATTGGATATTATTTTTCTTGAGATATTCAATTAATCGTATAATAAAATAAATACCCGTGGTATCAATTTTATCAATATTAATCCCATTAACGGTGACTAATTTGGAATGTTTTATTTGAGATAGCTTAGAATTAAAGTTTTTTTCATTAATAGTAGACCATAGCCAACTACCAGATAATGTAATAATCTCAGCTTGCTGGCTAAATTCTGCCAGTGTATCTTGGACTAATTTCTGATTGGAGGATTCTTTATACATTCTACTACTATAAGTCTTACTAAAACTAACACCAGTGAATTATAGCATAAGAGAACTAAGTATCTACAAGATTTAGCAACTTAACAACTTGCGCTTGCATAAAAGAAATATTTTTTGAAATAATTGTGTTATAACAACCCTATATGACACTTTTTGTGTTTTTGGAGACTAAAATGATTTATAAAACCGTAAAATTACCAGCTGACTTTCTTGATGAAGTGAAACACTCTGCGGTAGAAGAGTTTAGGTCAGTATCTCAGCAATTATTATACTGGGCTACTATTGGCAAAAATATTGCACATTCATATTCTGTTGATGACGATGATGCCGAACTAGGTAAAATTGCACTAAAACGTTACAAAGAAGAAAAACATTTAGCAGTAAAAGTAAGCTTAAATGATCTATGAACTAAAATTTACCCCTTCTGCAACAAAAGAATGGAAATGATTTTACTAGTTGTAGCAATTAATCGCCGAGACGCTATTTATGATGATTTGCCTAAGATTGCACCTAAAAGTAACTTAGCCAAATAGGACCAAGACCATTCCGCCTAAAAATATAAGGAACCCACCCAAAAAATTAACCCAAGTCAGTTTCTCGCCTAGAACAATGATACCAAGTATAATCACAAATACCACACTTAATTTGTCTATTGGTGCAACTTTGGATACTTCGCCAAGTTGTATTGCCCGATAATAACAAAGCCACGACAAACCAGTTGCAATCCCAGATAAAACCAGAAAAATCCATGTATGAGTTGATATTAAAGATAATTTCTCCCACTCATGACGTGACAAGACCAAAACTAATATCACAAAAAGTATAACAACAGTTCGAATTAGTGTTGCCATATTAGAATTAATCCCCGCAACTCCAAGCTTGCCAAATATAGCCGTTAGTGCTGCGAAAAAAGCTGATGCTAATGCAAATAAAGCCCATTTTTGCATATCTAAAACCTGTCCTTAGTTAATAAATTATTAGTAATACTTTGAAGTAATTCAAAGCGTACCTTATCCATTTGCCCATTTTCGTAAAGAGTTTTGACTATGCACCCAGGTTCATTCAAGTGTCGACAATTCCTAAACTTACACTCGCCCAAATGATCCTTTATTTCAGGAAAAAACTCAATCAACCTATCAACATCAAGATGGTATAAGCCAAACTCTTGTAATCCAGGACAATCGACAATATTTGAATTGGTATTGATATGATAAAGTTCAGCATTAGTAGTAGTATGACAACCAGTATTTTCTGATTTACTAATTTCACCAGTTCTTGCCCTACCATCTGGGATAACCTCATTAATAATAGTTGATTTACCAACCCCAGATTGCCCAATAAGAAGGCTATTTTTATTAGCTAATTTTGATAAAATAGCATCACACCCATTATATGCTGATAAAGGGATTACTTCATAGCCCAAAGAGGTACGATACAAACCAATAATCTTATTAGTAAAATCCGCGCTTTCAATTAAATCTATTTTATTGATTATAATAATTGGGGTAATTCCTGCGCTCTCTGCAAAAATCAGACAGTTATTCAAGAAGTTTAGATTACAATTCGGTTTAACCGCGATAACAATTAGCATTTGATCAATATTACTAGCTATTATTTTACTACGGTTATTATCGGTACGGTAGACTAGATTATCACGCTTAATCACATCTACAATTTGAACTTGTTTGCTATTTATTTCTTCGATGCTAACAATATCACCAACTACATACTCAGTTTTTTTGCTTTTAGTTACCGCCTGATAGTTTGCTCCGTCAATTTCTACGATAAACTGACGGCCATAGGCTTTTACAACCAAAGCTGATTTTGTCATAACTGCTCTAGATGGGCAATCCTGACACTTGCCGGAGGATGTGAATAATAAAACCTAACATATAATGAGTCTGGAGTTAGAGTTGATGCGTTATCACGATACATTTTAACTAAACCACTTATCAAATGACGCTTATCACTATAACAAGATGCAAAACTATCAGCCTCAAATTCATTCTTTCTCGAGAAAAAACTTGATATTGGAGCAAATGGGAATGAAAATAATCCCAGTAATGCTGAGAATAAAATTAAACCATTAGATGTTGATATTGTTGATACCCCAAGACTAGTGTATAAAGCAGGTTTATTAATCAATAGACTTAGAATATATAATATAACCAATGTAACCCCAAAAGAAATAATCATCTGTTTTAGGATATGTTTTTTCTTAAAATGTCCAAGTTCATGCGCCAAAACCGCCTCGGTCTCATCATGATTTAATTGTTTCATTAGTGTATCAAAAAACACAATGCGTTTTGATTTACCAATACCAGTAAAATAAGCATTACCATGACTACTACGCTTGGAGCCATCCATTACAAACAACCCTCGTGATTTAAAACCACATTTATCAAGGAGTTTATTAATACGATTACGAAGTACTACATCTTCAAGAGGCTTAAACTTATTAAATAAAGGGGCAATAAAAATCGGATAGATAACTAGAAGGCTTAAATTAAACGCTACTAATACCACCCACACCCATAACCACCAAGTACTACCTAGAATACTCATTAGCCATAAAACTAGATATAGAAGTGGAATACCAATTATAGCTGCAACAATGATGCCTTTTACTAAATCAGCGATAAATAACCTCACTGTCGTTTTATTAAAACCGTACTCTTGTTCAATACCAAAAGTCGCATAGAGACCAAAAGGCATTGTTAAAACAGAGTTAAGTACACTATAAACCCCAATAACCACAACCCCTAATGTCAATGGACTAGTTGTCAAATTACTAAAATAATTATTGATTAATTGAATTCCACCACCTAAGGTAAAAGCTAATAATAATATACTTGAAAAAATCTCTTCAAAATTATTTAGTTTCAATTTAGCTAAATTATAATACGCTGCTTTTTGATGATCATATAACTTAATTCTTTTAGCAAAACTTTCTGGTACTTCATTTATATTACTCTTTATTGCTGCATGCTGCCTATAGTTTAAATATAACTTAAGTAATAGTATAACGATAACTAAAGCAATAAAACAGATACTTAATGCGTGCATGATTAATCCTTTTATGTGTAAATCACCAAAACATATTTGACCTAATTTTATATTATTTTTGTCAAACTCATTAGAACAAGATTATAACAGCAAATAAAGTTATTTTGCTAGATTTGCATATCACCACACCTCTACACACATGATCCCTTGTGTCCTTGGAAAGATATTGTTACTGTCCCCGCTAAAACCGCACGTTGGAACTTCGCCTCCTAACATCGGCAATTCATTTATACTAGCATATCGTACAAAATTACCCCACCGCAGCGATGGCCCACCGTTAGTAGCCGAAGTGTCGGCACCTACATCTGGCGTGGTCCAACTGTTACAATTTTGATTCCCAGACATTTCGTAACTAGCTGTCATTCCAGTCCACCATTTTCTGCCATAAGAAAGTCCATCCTCGTTGTAGATACCAGTTAGACTACCTTGCGTGAACGGGGCAATTCTCACCCGCGGTAATCCACTAAAATCAGTCATCAGCGTTGCCATGTCAATTTCATTAGCGTAAAGTGTGAGCCGATTAAACACCCAATCCCTATGCTCTTGCGGACCTAAAAGATAGCTACAGTATGGAGTTGTACATGCTCTGCGATTTACCCCATCTACTATCATGGCTTTATACTTGCTATCACCATCCAAGAGCGGATGCCATTGAAGAAGCTTCTCATGGCCTTCATAATTGCATATCCAATCTGCAGCTTGTATTCCGTTATGTATGGCATCAGGGCTAGCACCCAACGCCAATGCCTCATCCAATAGGTAACCGGTATAACCATCACCACCTTTAGCTGCAAAAAAGATCTTGGGCAGCAGAACCATGCTTTCTTCACCCAACGCTAGAGCTATCACACGCCCTACCTTCACGTCTCCACTTGGCCTCAGAGTGTTATTACTAAAATCATATTCCAGAACCCCATCACCATCAGGGTCGGGAACATAAATTGTTTTCCCATCTCGCGAGAAACCCACCGCAAAATCACCACTAGCAATACCATCGTTATAACTAACAACTCCTGGTGAAGTGATGTTATATGTCACAAGCTTATTATTCCCACTAAAAACCACCGCAAGATGCTTACCGGTTGAGTCTATCGCTATGCCTTTAGGGTTCGTATACCCAGTTAAGCTCACGGCTCCAATCTTTGTAAAATAACCCGTTACTTGATCAACACTAAAACTCACCACCTCATTTGTAGTTATGTCAGTAGCATATGCAATAGCCCCATCAAGGGAAAATACGATTTGATAATACTTGTCACCCTCTGCAGTTTGACCAATTTTTGTAAAATTTCCAATCTCTTTATCAAAGCTATATATTCCTATAACATTCACACCAGAATACACCCCAGTGCCCCATAAAGTTACATATGCTAAAGACTCACTTGGATTTAGTGTTATATTCATTGGATTATAGTCTGGACTAAATCCGCTAATTTGAGCTGGGAGATACGGTATGCCACTATTATTCGTGTTAATAGTTAGAATATTATCGCTCAGATTATTTGCAATAAGTAGATGATTATTAGAGTCAGCTGTTATTCCAGTTGGGCTATTCATGCCGCTCTCATTATCTGTGTTAATTAGCGTTAACGCACCAGATTCATCAACAATATATGTCAAGATTTGTGATTCAGTCAATGCATATAGAAAATCTTGGGTTTTTGACTCTACAATAGGTGGCGCCATCAAGAAAGAAGCCACTCCTAATCCAGTGGCTTCTTTACTTATAGCTTGAGTAGAAACTCTATTAAGTAGCCCATTTTGAATGATTTCATAGGTTTCAATCCCGCTCTCGGTACTTACAAATAATTTTGCCCCCTCAAGATTAGCAGCTACAGCTAAAGGATTTCCAGTTGTGGTTATACCAGCTATTTGGACTAAAGAATCAGATTCAACCTTGAGGATACTAATTAATTTAGAACCGCGTTCTGCTACATAAGCATATTTACCATCAACACTCATAGCAACTCCATATGGCTCTGATTCCTGCTTATTGCCAGCATGGCTACTGTCGAATGTAAGACCTCCAGTGGAACCATCTAAATCAGATAAAGTCTCCGTGTTAGCAGCTGAGTTTGTAGTTACTAAATGATTTCCTATTGCAGCAAATGCCATTCCACTAATAGCACCTGCAAGACTCCTGATAACTGTTGGGTTCGAGTTGAGAATATTATTTTTAAACTCATAGAGCGTATTAGTTGCAGTCATATACAGCAATAAATAACCACTAGCCGAATAGACTATAGGATTTAACTGAATCCCTGATATGGAATTTACCATAGCTTTAGAATTAGCTTTAGCTACTCCTACTGAAAAAGATTTTACCGTAAAATTACCTGCTCTATCAAATACCAAAATATCGCCAACACT
>CANMQR010000004.1 GCA_947499925.1 Neisseriaceae bacterium | reverse complement strand
TGTTGTAACATGATTCAGTGCATCAGTTGTAGTAACTGTATTATCTTTATCAGCACTTGCAACAGTATAGCTCATGGTAGTTGAATTACCTAATGGTGTAGTTACCCGTGTTTGTCTGCCTTCAATATCGTATTTATAAGTTGTAATATTCCCATTAGGATCAGTCTTACTTATGATAGGAGCACCTGGTAATGTAGTATCATGGACTATTGTAGTTGTATGGTTTAGAGCATCAGTTTGTTTGTCAGTTAGCATCCCATTACTATAGCTGTAGCTATCAGTCATATTGCTACTTTTAACACTACCTGTTGGTACATTGCCAGACCATGACATAGTATTACTAGTTATTCGTCCATTAGCATCATAAGCATAGTTTAGATTCTTCCAAGCATTACCTTTATAAAAGGTATTAGTTTGGCCTATATGATGACCATCTGGTGTTAAGGTATTACGTTCTTCTTTGGTCTCATTGTTTATTAAGTCAGTAGTAGTACTATCTGCTACTAGATAATATGAATCTCCTGGATAATATTGTGTGCTAGTATTTTGAAATGGTGTTAGTACTGAATTCATTAGTACTGTATCGGTAGTACTAGTTACTTGATTATAGTTATCATAGCTAGTATTTACCTTTTTAACTAGTGTACTACCTTGATAGGTATCTTGTTCTATTGGACTACTAAAGCTAGCACTTCTTTGATTGGTACGATTAGTTGGAATATTATAGCTATAATGTACACTTGATAACACAGCTGCATTGAATGCATCACTAGCTAAGTTATCTTGCTTAACTGGTAGATGTATAAAGTTATAATATACCCGACTTATTTGGCTAGGAGCATTATTACTACCATTCTTAATTACAGTTACATCATATTTTAAGTTAGGGTTATTAGTTTCAGCTAAGCCATCATTCTTATTACTTAAACAAATACCACCTCCTAAGCCATATCCGGTGAAGTTAGCACCATTAGTTGCAACACCATACTTATATGTCGTACTATTTAGTACTCCACCACTAGCTGAGCTATGACTTAAATTGGCTACAGCATTAAGAGTACCACTTCCATTACTACAGCTAATATATGGTAGCGTGGTATAGCTTATATTAGTTACTAGATTAGATGGATAGCTTATTTTATTTATTAGTCCATCTCTATTATAGCCATATGATGTAACATAGCCTTTAGCATCAGTATATGATGTTACACCTTGTGTTCCAATATTAACTTTGATAACTCTATTACCTAGAGAAGTAGCTGATGTCACACTTAGTACATTATCATTAAAGTTCAAAGTATAAGTTACCCCATAGCTATCAACTATAGTATGTAATTTACCAGCTATATAACCAAAGCTAATACAGTTACCATCTTTATCATCCCGAGCGATTAAATTGCCATTATCAGCGAAATACTGATGAGCTCCATCAATTCCTTGATACATTGAGTGATATAGTACGCCATTAGCACTAGGACAGCTAGTTAATGTTTTATCTATAGAATAACTACTAAACTTAATTGCATGATTATTTATATATTTAAGACCTGATTTATAGCCACTTTCATCACTCCATGTAGGATCAATAACATAATTGCTACCATCAATATTAACAGAGTTAGTTCCTACTACCTTCGATAGTTGTAAGTCCCAGCCCTTAGTCAACCCAAAAGCTCCAACTGATGCAGTATTAGAGCTCGAATACACTAGATTAAAATTAAGATCCATAGCTTTAGTAATACCAGAACTAGCGATTAAACTTTTACTTAGTGTCAAAGTACCAGTTTGGCCATTAATGTCTTCTCCACTATAGAGAGAACTATTATATGCTTGTGACCCTTGATAAGATGTATTGGCATCATCAGCTGCTATTTGCGATACTGAGATATTTCGTGATTCGATTTTGCCTGATGTTGCTCCAGTAGCACTACTACCGATATTTGAATTACAACCTGATAAAACAAAGGATAATATGATAATTCTATATACTGCTACTATAACTTTCATTTTCTTATTCCTATTAAATCTAATGAATAAGTTATTTAAGCATGTATATTGCTAGACTTAATACCCCACAAAACAGTAAGTAAAAACATGATATACTTGAACTCGGTACATACAGCTCGTAAATTGTTGAAAAGTACGCTTTTTATTTATGCAGCGGATCAAGCTAAGCTAGTATAATATAGCTATCCAATACTTGGATTGTTACTACCCATAATATATTTCCTAGGGCTAAGCTAAAACAATGCAGACTATCATAAAACTATCACTAGACTTCAAATTAATTATTTTCTTAGTTATTCTTGAAATCTTAACCATACCAATTGTTGCAATAACAAATAGCATTGTTGTTAACAATCCAATCTATTTACTTACGATGGGATTTTGTGCAGGAGCATTTGCACTATTCGTGATTTTGAAATTAATTAAAAACCCAATAAAAAGATTTTGTTCGAAAGCCTTGAATCTAGAGGTTATTAAAGTTAATGGTACTATTTATATTGGTCTATTGTCTGGGTTTTTATTAATGTTCATGTTTTTTATACAAGAAATTGTAACTCACTTTACCAATAATGATTATATAGTAGGTTTAGTTTCTGCATTCTTTAGTGTTGGTATTACTTTAATTGTATATCGGGTTGTTTTGCATTTATTTAATTATGGCATTAAAATCAAAACATCTAACAATCAAACACTTAGGCTTAGCATCAATAATCGAGACATTATCATAATAACTCTTTTGTTCACACTATACGAAACTATTGCATCACCATTATCAATTATATGGCTACCACATATTAACAATAGATTCTTATGGGGAATAATATCAGGGGTAGCAGCAGGAATAGGTGGTGGATTGCCATTAGTCATTATTAGCTATTTAACTGGATACAAAATTAAATTAGAATTATATTCTAGCTAATTTAATATCTTTTAAACATGACTCAATATTAGAGTGAGTAAATTTAAAATTCTGTTCTTGAAGCTTCATGGGGACTACCTTTTGCCCTGATAGTAACAATTCACCACCCATTTGCCCAAATAATAGCTTAATAACAAACTTAGGTAAATTAAACCAACAACGTTTTTTATATACCTGACTAATTGCATTAATTAAATCTTTATAACGAATAATTTCTGGCGATACCAGATTAATCGCACCAGTAATATCACGCTTATCAATTAAAAAACCAATTGCATTACATAAGTCAATTATACTAATATAACAAAAAGGCCAAGATCCATCACTAATACCACTACCAACGCCTAGTTTGAAAGGTAATAATATCTTATCTAAGGCTCCACCATACCCCGATAATACTACTCCAAAACGCATATTAACTACACGCCCAGAGTAACCAAATGTGGAACTTTCCCATTTCTTAGTTATCTCTTCACTAAAATTGGTATAATGGTTATAATCTAACTTAGCATATTCGCTATATATTTGATTATCTTCTGGATAAATACCAATTGCACTAGCACATAGTAAATCAGGTTTATTAGGTAATTGGTTAAGAATAGATACCAAAAGCTTGGTTGTTTTTATACGACTATCTAAAATTTCTTGTTTTCGTTTCTCACTCCAACGTTTATCTCCAATATTAGCACCACTTAAGTGAATTACTGCTACAGCTTTTGACAAAAGCATTGGATTAGCTTTGATATCATCAAAACTATAACTGCTTTGATTACTTTTATGCGAGATTAAAATAAACTCAAACCTATCACTATAATGCTTTTGTAACTGCCTAGCAATAAAACCAGTAGCTCCAGTAATAGCGATAATTGCTTTCATAGTCATAGCTTTTTAAAATTAGTTTCTACATAGGCATTATTAACGGCAACAATAAAAGCCTGTATCGCGGAAATTTCAATATCATCATCAATCGCACTACCAGTGTAACGTTTATCATTATTAGCTGATATAAGGATATTAGATTTACATAATGAATTAATACCATTACCTTCTGAATGAGAGTTATAATCTTCTACGATTATATTTGGAAAATATTTACTTACCGCTTGATTAATTGCACTTAGAGCAGAACCTCTACCTTGATACTCAACAACTAGCTGATCTTGAGCAAAAAATTTACCATCTAAAACTAACTTAGTCATATTATTTGAGTGCTTTGAATAGGATAAATTTTTTACTTTAATAGGGTCTCGGTATGCTTTATAAGCAATTATTAATTCATTATCAGTAATACCTTTACGTCTCAGAGAGTAAAAATCCTTAATTGCTTGGGTAATAGCTACTTTTTCATCATCATTACATATAAAACCATACTTATCAATAATTTGCTTAGCATGATTACTACCGCTTAATGGTCCAAATACAAAAGATATCTCACTACCAATATCCTTAGGATTAAATGGTTGATATGCTAATGGGTTTTTTATAATAGCATTAATATGCCCACCTGAGGTATGAGATGCTGCATTGTCCCCAGTAATTGGTGAATGCGGCTGACGTGATAGCATATTTGTTGCTATAAAATCAGAAGCAGCTTTTAGATAACTAATATCAATATTAGTATGTACTTTATGACTTAAATGAGAGTTTGCCCCAAATTGGCGAATATTCATAATACACTGTTCCAGCGACACATTACCAGCTCGCTCACCTACCCCATTAATACAACCTTCAACCTGTTGTACTACCCCTTCAAATACTGCATTCATAGTGTTTTCAAGTGCGGTTCCAAAATCATTATGACAATGAGATGACCAAATTATTTTGCGGTTTGGAAATTCAGCTTTAAAAATTGCACTATGCTTCTTAATTTTATTGATAAAATATTCATCACCTTGATAACGTGAGGCTCCACCTATAGTATCGGGACAATTAATTACACTAGCACCAGCGTTTAATGCTGCCCGAATTACATCAGTCACAAAATCAAAATTACGCCCTTGTCTTGAATACCCCTCAGGGCTAAATTCAGCTTCAAACCCAGCATCTGTTATAATTTTAACTAACTTATATACAGTTTCAACAATTAATGGTTTATCATTAGCTAAACTACCAAGAGATGCTTCCATTAGATCTGGGTCAACTGGCACATACACATGTACTCGTCCACGATTTATGGCTTTACTTGGTAACAATGCCTCAATAGTTTGTTCTACTTGATCAACCCGGAGTTGACTTAATCCAGAAATTATCATATTAGATTTTATAGCAGCCATATCTCTAGATATTTGATTAACCATATTAAAATCAGTTTTACTTGCTGATGGAAATCCGGCTTCAAGAATATCTATTTTTAAATTATGTGCTAGATTGGCATATAAAAGATTATTTTCAAAAGACATCCCAGCCCCAGGCGATTGCTGTCCATCACGTAATGTGGTATCTAAGATATATATCTGTTGGCTTCCAGTAGTGTTTTGATTCATAAAATATTCTTTATAATTTCTTTGGTAAATTCTTTGGTGCCTAAAACGACTTTAATTGCATCTTTCAAATCAAGCGTTCCAAAACCTTGCATAATTGTTGTCTTTATAGCATTCTCAATTGCCTGAGCTTCTTTTTGTAGATTAAATGAATAACTAAGCATCATGCTCGCTGATAAAATTTGTGCAATTGGATTAGCTATATTTTTGCCAGCAATTTCAGGCGCCGACCCACCTGCTGGTTCATAAAGTCCAAAACCACTAGCATTTAAACTTATAGATGGCATCATTCCAATAGAGCCAGATAAAACAGATAATTCATCCGATAATATATCGCCAAACAAATTAGCGGTTAGAATCACATCAAATTGGCTGGGATTTCTAACTAATTGCATAGCACAATTATCAACCAACATATCACTACATTCTACATCTGGATATTCTTTAGCTACTTCTGATACAATCTCGCGCCATAATTTGGATGTTGCCATTACATTAGCTTTATCGACTGATACCACTTTTTTTGTCCGAAGCCTTGCTACATCAAATGCATAACGCGCTATGCTTAATATTTGTTCCTCAGTATATTCTGCTATATCTGAAGCATAACGTGAACCGTTTTTATTACCCAAATAATGTTCACCAAAGTAAATATCACCAAGCAATTCTCGTAATATGACAATATCAAGCCCATTAGGAATAAGTGAATTTTTTAGTGGTGACAAATCAACTAAATTTGGATAGATTGTTGCTTTTCTAAGATTAATATTAAAATTAAATTCTTTTCTAATTGCAAGAATCGAATTAGTTTCACAATTTTTCCACTTTGGATTTGTTTGTTCAGTAACTGGGCCACCAACTGAACCAAATAATATTGCATCACTCTTTTTACAGATATCAATTGTTTCTCGTGGAAGATGATTTTGATACTTTTCATATGCCGCGCCACCAACTAGTGCTTTAGTATAGATAAAACTATGCCCATATTTATCTGATATAGCATCAAGTACGCTAATTGCACTCCACATTACCTCAGGTCCAATCCCATCACCAGCAAGAATAGCTATATTTTTATCCACGTTTAGCCTCATATTCAGTAATTACTGTATCTTGACTTAATAAATAAGTCAGGTCATCTAGCCCCTCTATTAGACAATGCTTACGGTATGGGTCATATTCAAAATCATACGCTTCTTTATTAAAGCTAATTTTATTATTAAGAAGATTAACATTCATAGCTAAACCAGCATCCTCAAGTGATGTTTTAATCCATTTATTAATGATACTCTCTGGTAACACTATTAATAGTAAACCATTTTTTGCGGCATTATTAAAAAATATATCCGAAAATGAACTACAAACTACAACTTTAATTCCATGCTGCAAAAGAGCCCAAACTGCATGTTCACGTGATGAACCACAACCAAAATTTGCTTTTGAAAGTAATATTTGTCCAGTATTATATTTAGCATTATTAAAAATGAAATCTGGGTATAAGTCTTTTAAAGCAGAAAATAGTCCATCACCATAACCACTGCGGCTAATGCTTTTCAGATGATGAGCTGGAATAATCATATCGGTATCTATATTATCTAGGTCTAGTGGAATTACTGATGCACTTAATTGCCTAAATTTATCCATTATTTAGTTACTCCATAGCTATCAATATTTTGTACAGATGCAATATAACCCAAAACCGCACTTGCAGCAACTGTTGCTGGAGATGCGAGATGCGTTATACTATTTGGCCCTTGACGACCAATAAAATTTCGATTGGTTGAACTAATACAGCGCTTACCAGGCGGCACCTTATCTGGGTTCATCCCAAGACACATTGAGCAGCCAGGCATCCTAAAATCAGCACCAGCAGCAGCAAAAATCTTATCTAAACCTTCATTACAAGCTTCTTTTAAAACCTGCTCAGATCCAGGAACAATATACATAGTTACATTACTTGCTATATGTCTGTTTTTTAGAATATCAGCAACAACTCTCATATCTTCTATACGCCCATTAGTACAGCTACCTATAAAAGCAAAATCAATATGGACACCTTTTAGCGATTGCTTAGGTTGGAGTTTAGTATAAGCATATGCTTTTTCTAATGTTAATCTATCTTGTGCATTTTCTATATCAGGAGTTAACTCATCAAGTGCAATTGCATGTTCTGGATTAATACCCCAAGTTATCATTGGTGTAGCATTACTAATATCAATGATTATCTCAGTATCATAATATGCATCTTTATCGCTAACTAATTCCCTACATTGCTTAATTAATTTCTCAAAATCAGCACCTTTTGGAGTATACTCGCGATTTTGTAAATAATTTAATGTAGTTGTATCAGGCGCTATAAGTCCAGCCCTAGCACCACATTCAATTGACATATTACAAATAGTCATTCGAGATTCCATACTAAGAGATTTGATATAGTCACCTACATATTCAATTACCCCCCCCTTCGCACCACCGATACCTATTGTTGCAATTAATTTAAGAACTGCATCCTTAGCAGTAAAATATTTACTTGGAGTACCTACAAACTCAATTTTAAAAGTCTTGGGTTTTTCCTGCAAAATACATGAACTTGCCATCGCATGCAAAATTTCAGAAGTCCCAACTCCAAAGGCTAAAGCCCCAAAAGCCCCATGAGTTGATGTATGTGAATCCCCACAAACTATAGTTGTTCCAGGAAGAGTAAACCCAAGCTCAGGACCAATAACATGAACTATACCCTGATGATTACTATCAATATCATAAATTGTTATATTATGATTTTTACAGTTGTCACGCAAGGTATTTACCTGTGTTCTTGCAATTGGATCATTAATATTAATCCGGTTTTTATCCGTTGGGATACTATGATCTATCGTTGCTAGTATATTTTGCTTATTGCGAATAGTTAATCCACGCTCGTCAATCTCAGCAAATGCCTGAGCTGAAGTAACCTCGTGAAGTAAAATTCGATCAATATACAAAACATCGGGAAAATTTTTCTGATGACTAACTACGTGTTTATTCCAAATTTTATTAATAATATTTTGTGCTTGCATTTACTCTCTTTTTAATAAATTATTGGCGCTCAGGACGAAGTTTTCGCACTTGTGCTCCAGTTTGCCACATCTCACTATTATGAATTTCATCTAATTCTTTTTGTAGTTTTTCACGATAATCTGGTTCACTGTTTAATTTAATTGAACGATCAGCTTCGGCACCACTTACAACACTTTCGTACAAAGAATCAAGAACTGGCTCTACTGCTTTTTTAAATTTATCTTTCCAATCAAGTGCACCGCGTTGGGCAGTAGTAGAACAATTTGCAAACATCCAGTCCATGCCATTTTCACCGATAAGTGGAGTTAGACTTTGAGTTGCCTCTTCTACTGTTTCATTAAACGCTTCTGAAGGCGAATGTCCATGTTTACGAAGTAAATTATATTGAGCTTCCATCAACCCAGCAATAGCACCCATTAAAGCACCACGTTCACCTACTAAATCACTTGTAACTTCACTTTGAAAATCAGTCTTAAATAAAAACCCTGAACCAACCCCAACACCTAGTGCACATACTATATCATACGCATTTCCGGTTGCATCTTGATGTACTGCATAGCTTGAATTAATTCCACGACCTTCAAGGAAGTTTTGGCGTACAGAGCGACCAGACCCCTTTGGTGCAACTAAAACAACATTAACATCTTTTGACGGTACAATTTTAGTTTTATCAGCATAAGCGATACCAAAACCATGAGAGAAACATAATGTCTTACCTTTAGTTAAATGTTTGGAAATAGATGGCCAAACACTAATTTGTGCGGCATCAGATAAAAGATAACATATTATTGTACCTTTTGCTGCAGCTTCTTCAATCTCAAATAATGTCTCACCAGGAACGAAGCCATCTTTTATGGCCTTATCCCAAGTTGCCGAATTTTTACGCTGACCTATAATTACATTTAAGCCGTTATCACGTGAATTAAGCGCTTGAGCAGGCCCTTGCACTCCATAGCCAATAATAGCTATAGTTTCATTTTTTAATACTTCACGAGCTTTAGTTAGCGGAAACTCCTCACGAGTTACCACTTCTTCATTAACACCACCAAAATTAATTTGAGCCATTTTTACCTACCTTTTTAAAATACAATTAAACACTAACCTTAGTACACCAATTACTATATTTATCAACCTGTCCATGAACCGTTGCAAAATACTCTTTTTGTAAGCGGCTACTTAATTCACCTATCTTACCATTACCTATTGTTCTTTTATCAATAGAATTAACCCACGCAACTTGACATCCTGTTCCAGTTAAAAAGACCTCATCAGAAACGTAAAGCTCACTTCTATCAATACTTCTCTCAATAACCTTAATTCCCATATCTGTTGCAATTTGAATCACAGTTCTACGAGTAATACCTTCTAGAACATCATCAGTAATCGGTGGTGTAACCAACACCCCATCACGAATAATAAATATATTTTCAGCGGAACCTTCACTAACATTACCATTTTCACTTAGTAATATAGCCTCATCAAAGCCATTATCATTAGCTTCTTTACGAGCCAATGCCGAATTCATATATGTACCTGAGAATTTCCCACGTGATGGAATTGAATTATCGCTAACACGTCTCCATGAAGATACCATTAGATTCAAACCTTTATCAACTGGTAAATACTCCTCCAAAGGAATCATATATAGCGCAAAAGATAACTCTACATCAGCCAAATTTGGCCCTAACTTGGTATTACCAACATATGCAAAAGGTCTAAAGTATGAATTACAATTCGGAGCATTTTTAACTAGTAACTTTTTATGAATTTCAACCAATTCTTCTACACTATACGGAAACGTACAGCCAAGAATTGCAACTGATGACAAAAAGCGTTTATAATGATCATTTAATCTAAACACAGAGATACTATTGTCAGCTTTATTGTAATACCCACGAATACCACCAAATACTCCAGTACCATATTGAAGAGCATTGGTCATAATCGATACTTTTGCATCAGCAAGATTGGTTATTTCACCCTCAAAGAATGCATATTTAAAATCCGCCATCGAACACCTTTCTATATTTATTAATTATTTAACTTGTATATGCACCAACAGAGGCACACGCAACTAAGCGTGCATATTTTGCTAGAATTCCACGTTTATATTTAGGATCTGGAGTAGTCCAATTTGCTAAACGTTTTTTAATCTCTTCCTCAGATACTTCAAGTTGAAGAGTTCTTTTTGTAATATCAATATTTACAATATCACCTTCATTAACTATTGCTAAAGGCCCACCATTATATGCTTCCGGCGATACATGCCCTATCATAATCCCGTGTGTTCCACCAGAAAACCTCCCATCTGTCACTAAAGCAACATCTTTACCCAATCCTGCCCCCATTAAGGCAGCTGATGGAGATAACATTTCACGCATACCAGGACCACCTTTAGGGCCTTCGTAACGAATAACAATTACATCACCTTTATTTATCTTAGCATCCAATATTGCAGTTAGAGCATCTTCTTCACAGTCAAATACCCGAGCAGGCCCGCGATGTTGCAATACTTCTTTACCAGATAGTTTTAGAACAGAACCATCTGAAGCTAAATTACCCCTTAGAATTAAAATATGTTTACTTGGCGGTGCAAGTGGCTTATCAACTGGTAAAATCACATCTTGATTAGCTGGTAAATCTATTACGCTCTCAAGATTCTCAGCAACAGTTTTTCCAGTTACAGTCAGACAATCACCATGGATAAGGCCATGCTTATAGAGGTGTTTCATAACAACAGGAATACCACCAATCTTGGATAAATCATTCATTACATATTTACCAAATGGTTTAAAATCACCTATAAGTGGTACTTTCGCACCAATTTTTTCAAAATCATCGATACTAAGCTCTACTTCAGCTTCATGAGCTAGAGATAGTAGATGTAATACCGCATTAGTTGAACCTCCTAAAGC
>CANMQR010000003.1 GCA_947499925.1 Neisseriaceae bacterium | reverse complement strand
TGGCACTGAAGATTTATGTTGATACTGCTCCTGATATTCGCTTCATTAGACGTTTGCAGCGTGATATTAGTGAGCGGGGACGTACAGCTGAGAGTGTGATTAAACAGTATTCGGAGTATGTTCGTCCGATGCATAACCAATTTGTTGAGCCAACCAAGCGTTATTCACACATAATAATCCCTCATGGGGCGAATAAAGCAGCATTAGAAATGATTGTTGCTAGAATAAGAGCGGTTCTGAATCATGAGCAATTGATTGATGGTAATTATTTTACCGAGGAGTAGTTAAAACAAACCCCCAGCACTAGCTGGGGGTTTGTTTTAATATAAATTAAACTTCTAATTAGAAATTAAATTTAGCACCACCTAAGAGAACATTTGAATTCCCTTGAGGGGTATTAGCACCATAGTAGTAGTAATCAGTAAGGTTTAGAGAGAACTGACGACTAATGTTAAGTTGAACCCCAACTGCTGTTAGAGCATTCCATCCAGCTTGGTTACTTCCTGATGTGCAAGAAGAGGTGTTAGCGCAGCCCGAATAATCAGTAGCACCAGGTGTTCCATAAGCACCACCGACTTGAGCGAATACTCCAAATGCGTCGCCTAAAGGTAATGTTCCTTTAACAGAGAAATCATAATATTGCATACTTTGATTTGGCACACCACCTGATTGAGTTAATCCTGTAGTACCTGCTTCAAGAGCCAAGGTGTCACTAAAGTTGTAACCACCGTCTAGACGAAAAGCTGCATCTGGACTTTGGATATCATTCCAACCAGCACCAGCACCTACGCCAACGTATAAGTTATTACCATCAGCAACAGCTGCAAAGCTTGAGGCCAATAAAAGCATTCCAAGTAATTTTTTCATAAAAGCTCCTTTGTTATATTAAAAAATAATCAGTTAAGTATTCTACCATAATTTAATTTAGAAAGAGAAATTTATTATTTCATATTCTTTGGTTCCGTTTGGAGTTTTAACCTCTACAACGCTACCAATTTCTTTGCCTATCAGGCTTCTTGCAACTGGTGAGTTTACGGAAATTTTGGAAAACTTCAAATCAGCTTCATCATCCCCTACGATTTGGTAACGAACTTCATTCTCGGTTTCTAAATCGAGTAATTCTACAGTCGCACCAAAGATTATTCTGCCATCATTGGCAATTTTGCTTGGATCAATTATATTTGCACGACTAAGGCGTGCTTCAATATCTGCTATTCTTCCTTCAACAAATGCTTGTTTTTCTTTAGCAGCATCGTATTCAGCATTTTCAGAAAGATCTCCATGGCTTCTAGCCTCAGCAATTGCTTTGATAACTGCTGGTCTTTCAATAGATTTTAGGCGTACTAGCTCTTCATCAAGTAGTTTAGCGCCGTTTATAGTCATTGGATAAGTTTGCATTTTTTGTGGCTTTAAAATAAAAAAACCGAAAGTTTTAACTTTCGGCTTGAAACTAATTTCTTAGTATTAGCTGCCCATTTTAGAAGCAGGAGTACTAGCATGTTTCTTATGGTGTTTGTGAGCACCAGAAGCGTTTTTATGCTTAACTACAACTAAAGTTGGGTTACCATTAACTGGTTCGTTATCAGAAGAGCAACCAGCAAATAAAGATGCAGCAATTAGAAGACCTAATAATTTTTTCATTGTTATTCCTTAATGTTAAAAAAGTTAATTAAGCAGCAGAAGCGGCTTTATGTGATTTGTGATGTTTTTTACTGTGTTTCTTGCTGTGTTTAGCAGAAGAAGCTTCAGTCTTAGCCATCATAGAATTGTTAGCAACAGCTTCTTTTTTAACTTCAGGAGCAGAAGCTTCAACAGCAAATGCAGAAGTTACAAAAGCAGCAGAAAGTAAAGCTACTAGTAGTTTTTTCATATTTAGTTTCCTTAAAAATGTACAACTAAGTTTTAGTGCAGAAAGCATTGTCTCAATTACCAATAGAGGCAAATCAATACCTACTTTGACAGCATTATAGCACAAGCAATAATTATATAGCAACACTTTTTATAATTTTTTTTAAAAAAGTTTAGACTGCAGAAGAATTTTGGAATAAAACTACATTAACTATTATATAAAATGATAAAATCTAGATTGCATATATATGTATTTAAAAGGAGTTTATATATGAGTAATGTTACAAATTGTAATTCAAATGATGAATGTGGGTGTTGTTGTGGATGTAATGATCATCAAGTAATTATTGGGTATTCTGCCCCTGATTTTACAGTTCCTGCAGTTCTTGGTAACGGTGAGCTTGTAGATAATTATAATTTTAAAGATGCTACAAAGGGTAAATACGCAGTTGTATTCTTCTATCCATTAGATTTTACTTTTGTATGTCCTTCTGAGTTGATCGCGTTTGATCATCGTTTGGCTGATTTTAAAGCAAAAAATGTTGAAGTAATTGGTGTATCAATTGATTCACATTTTACTCATAATGCTTGGAAAAATACTCCAGTTGAAAAAGGTGGTATTGGAAAAGTTGGTTATACTTTAGCTGCTGATATGAACCATGACATTAGTCGTGCTTATGGTGTTGAATCACCTGGTGGAATGGCTTACCGCGGTTCTTTCTTAATTGACACTAAGGGGATAGTACGCCATATGGTAGTTAATGATTTGCCTCTTGGACGTAATATTGATGAAATGATTCGTATGGTTGATGCACTTCAGTTTACTGAAGAACATGGCGAAGTATGTCCTGCTGGCTGGAATAAAGGCAAAGCTGGAATGAAGCCGAGTATTAATGGTGTTGCTGATTACTTAGCAAGTCATTCTAAAGACCTATAGTAACTGCGCGGCCTTCATCGATGCTAACATCGTCATACGTCACAAGCCGCAATCCTCACGTACTAGTTGTACGTTCCGGTTGCTTTGTTGTGACTATTCCTTGTTATCACCGCGAATGCTCGCAGTTTTAGATTAGATAATTAAAGTACAAAGCCTCAATTATTTGAGGTTTTCTTCAATACTAATAATCTTAAAATCAAAATTCATTGTGGATAAATTGATATTATATATCTTCAGGCGTAGCTTAGTACCTTTGGGTTTTGGGGTTGAGAAATTTGTAACATCAATTTGAATCGGAACCCCCGATAAGGAAACCGTAGATTTATATAAAAACGTCCCTTCAATCTCACTTATTTCTTCTTGAATAAGATACTTCAAAGACCAATAACGTTCCATCTTGTTTTGAAAATCTATATATTTTGTATATTTAGTATCAAAATTATCAACTACTTCACATAAAGCATGGTCAGAAACAGTATAAAAATCCTTTGATTTATTGACCATACTGATAATCTGTTTTTGATTTATAAAATCCGCACTACGACGTAGTGGTGAAGTGGACCAAGTGTAATAATCAACATTTAAACCAGTATGCGAGTCAGGGCTTAATGTCATCTTTACAGGGTAATTAGGCTGTTTTACGCGGTAAATAGCTGGTATAAAAGAGTTGGTGAGCATCCGCCCCCAGCTACAATTAGCCAGTATCATTAATTCGCTTACTAGTTTATCAATAGGGTTACCGCGAATGCGTGGTTTGATTTCAATTTTATCAGCTACAAAATTAAAGCTATAATCAGTAAATAAATTATTTACTGATGGTTTGCCACGTTTTTCTTCGAGTATACATGCAAATTTATACAGTAATTTTAGTTCGCTTTCATAGGGGTAACCATGTTCAATTTCTAAATTCTCTTGATTAAATAAATTCTCAAGCTCTTCGATGCGTAAATTAGCATCAATCTTAACCATATTTAGGCTTGAAGTATATTCTAAGATATTTAATTCACTATCTAAGGTAAAGAAAATACTAACAACAGGCGTTGATGTTTGTTCCCATAGGCTGTATTTATTAATGATATTCATAGGTAACATGGTTATTTTATTACTAGGATAATATATAGTTGATATATTATTAGCAACTGCTTCATTAAGAGAAGTATCTAGTGCAGGTGCTGCTATATGGATACCTATAATATAACCGTTATCAGTTATCTCAACAGAAAAAGCATCATCAATTTCAGTGGTATTTGAGTCATCAATGGAAAATACTTTTAGATCAAATCTTTGGCTCAGAGCTTTTGTATCAATTGCTTGCTTGGTATCTTCAGCTATTATAAAAGAATTATCACGGATAAATGAAGCTATAAAAAATTCTGCTAGATCATTTACCAAGCCCACTTTATGAAATATTTCAAGTGGAGTTAATTTATATTCAATTGCTAAATGATGAAGTGCCTTATATATAGCTGAGTGTTTATCTGGTTTATGGAGAGTCTTAAATACATCTATATCTAGATTATCAAGTTTAGTATTGTTATTAATTGCATCAACAAATAATGAGCGATAATATTGATATTGTTCTTGGGCTTGTTTTTGTTTATTAAAACTAAGAAGGCGTTGTTGTTGTTCTTCATTTGAACATTTACTAAATGAACCATCTTGATAATTATGAAACTCTATATTACTATTAGCTAACTGAAACAATAACGCTGTCTTTTGACTAAGTGTTGCATCATCCCCAAAATAAATACTACTTAGTATCTCAAGAGAGTTTTTTTCATTCTCATTTATTAGTTCAGATAAAAGCGGGATATCTATTTGTGGTATAGTTGCTTGTAATTCGTGGTTAAACTTTTTTATATCCTCAGTAATTGTAAAGATAATCTGGCTTGATTTGATTTTCTTCTTGATTTTATCATCGAATAGCTCTACTTGAGAATGGTTTTTATGACTTTCAAGAACTGTAGCTAGTTTATAACTGTTACCATCAGCAATAACTAAACATTCCATTATAATTTTATCCATAAAACAATAACAAGTACGATAATAAGTAGCATCAAGAATCGATTTTGTCTTTGATAACTTAGGAGTAATTTACCTAAAATTCCATTCAAATTTTGTACTTCTTGACTAGTGTTAAGACTTGTCATAAATTTACGTGGTAGAGTTGGTAATGAATATGACCAATATGGTAGCTCAGTTTTTAGGTTGTTGATAAAGCCTCTAAAGCCCATTTGCTTGTGCATCCATTTTTCTAATATTGGTTTGGCAGTAACCCATAAATCAAGATTAGGGTTTAGCATGCGTCCCATACCCTCAACATTGACGATGGTTTTTTGTAATAATAGTAGCTGTGGTTGTACGGTAATATTAAACCTACGCGATACTTGGAATAACTTAATTAATACCTGTCCAAAAGAAATTTCAGCTAGTGGCTTATTAAATATTGGTTCGCAGACTGCTCTTATCGCTCCTTCTAGCTCTTCTATAGGAGTATCAAGTGGTGCCCACCCTGATTCGACATGAGTGCGGGCAACGGTTTTATAATCACGATTAAAAAAGGCTAGAATATTAATGGCTAAATAACGCTTATCTTCTTCTGATAAACAACCTACTATCCCAAAATCAAGTGCGATATAGCGCCCATCTTTGTCGCATAAAATATTGCCTGGGTGCATATCAGCATGAAAGAAGCCGTAATTAAATACTTGGGTATAAAATATATTTACTCCGTTATGTGATAAGGTTTCTAAATTTATGTCATTAGCTTTTAGTTGTTTGATATCAGCAATGGGTATGCCGTCCATCCACTCTAGAACCAATACATCATCAGTGCAATAATCATAAAATATCTCAGGGATGATTATTTTAGGGTCGTTTTTGTGGAGTCTGGCAAGTTCAGTAGCATTGGCAGCTTCTTGTAAGAAATCTAATTCAGCAGTGATGGTCTTTTTGAATTCTTGAATCACATCTTGCGGCTTTAGGCGTTTGCCATCTTTAAATATTTTTTCGATAAACCACGCAGCTAGTTGAAGTACTTTTACATCACCTGCAATAATTTCTCCAATATCAGGGCGTAGAATTTTAACCGCTACCTCTTCACCTGTTTCTTTGAGTATAGCTTTATGAACTTGGGCAATTGAGGCTGATGCTACTGCTTCATCACTAAAACTATTAAATATATTATCTAGCGAGGTTTTTAAAGAAGTTTCGACAATTTGTTTGGCTATTATACCTGAGAATGGTTTTACTTGGCTTTGTAGCTTGGATAATTCTATAATAAAATCAGGTGCTATTAAATCTTGGCGAGTTGAGAGGAGTTGCCCAAATTTGACAAATACTGGACCTAATTCTTCAAATGCCAAGCGTGTTCGCGTTGGTAATGGCTTGTCGGTGCATTTCTTTGGTATAAACCATAAGCTAGCTTCAATTATTTTAGCTAGAAGACTAGTTTTATGAAACCGTTGTAAAATTTCATACAGTCCATAGCGATGAAGAGTAATAATAATCTTTAATAACCGAAAAAATCTCATAATAGCTATTCTAATAAATATATAAAGTTATCTAAAAAACCAATGTTAGGGCATGGATCCCAAACTCGTGACGAAGCAGCAAAAAGTTCTTGTTTAGGATGACGGGTGAAAGTCCATGCCCCTAAGCGTTTAACAATAAATTAATACGTGCTTTTAAAATATCAGCACGGTTATTCAGCTCATCAACTTCTCTACAAAAATCATTCATTTCATATTGAGTAACTAAATCCTCAGTCTCATAAAGTAAATATTCAGTAATTGAGTGTGCCGCATTAGTTGCTACTAGCTGCAATTGTTCATTTAGCTTGATAAAAAAGTTTACAAGAATTTTACTTCCGGGTATTTTATCATGATCTATGATATTCCAATTCAATTTAGACAAAAGCTCAAGCAGAAATAATCCAAAATTCTTATCGCCATTAATCTCTATTTGTTTGATAATAGCAAGTTTATCCTGATTAATTAAGTAGTTTAGGCTAGATAATGGGATTTTTATTGTACTATCTACTTCATTTTGCTCATATAGACCCAAACTTCCATTTTTTTCAACAACAGCCGATATACTAAATACCGGAAATATTATACGAAAGCTTTTATTATAATATTTTGCCAGTAGATGTTGGCTACTTGCATTTGATGTTAGAACTTTATTTAAAAGTAGCAGTATAGTTTTGGTCACGCTTTATATCCCTTATGAAGTGCAGTAACACCAAAAGTAAGATTGTGATAATTAACTTTTTCAAAACCAGAATCGAGCATTATTTGTTTAAGTGTTTCTTGATCGGGATGCATTTTGATTGATTCTGCAAGATATGTATAGCTATCTGGATCTTTGGCAATTAATTTACCCATAAATGGTAAAAATTTGAATGAATATAAATCATAAATTTTTTCTAAGGGTTTTATTACTTTAGAAAACTCTAGTACCAATAGTACACCACCGGGTTTCAAAACTCTATGCATCTCAGTTAGAGCAATATCTTTATGCGTCATATTTCTAAGCCCAAATGACACGCATACTGCATTAAAATAACTGTCTGGAAAGGGTAGTTTTTCTGCATCACATAAACACTGAGGGGTGATAATTCCCTTATCAAATAAGCGATCGCGCCCGATTTTTAGCATTGAAGAATTAATGTCAGTATGCCATACAGTACCAGTATCGCCAACTAGCTGTTTAAAACCAAGAGTCATATCCCCAGTACCACCTGCAATATCAAGGACTTTGTCGCCAGACTTGATATCACTAGTAAAAAAGGTGAATTTCTTCCATAAGCGATGTAATCCCATAGACATAACATCATTCATGATATCGTAGTTTTTAGCTACACTATGAAATACATCAGCTACCATCGCAGCTTTTTGGTTTTCTTCGACTTTGCTAAAGCCGAAATCAGTAGTTTTATTATTCATTTTCTTCACCTTGTTTCATGAAAATACATGCATCCCCATAACTAAAAAAACGATATTTATTTTTTACAGCATGTGAATAAACTTTTTTTATAGTCGCAAATCCAGCAAATGCAGAAACTAACATCATTAGAGTTGATTTTGGTAAATGAAAGTTAGTAATCATTTTGTCAACTAACTGAAATTTATATGCCGGAGTACTAAAAATATCTGTTTCTCCTGTTAAAGCCGTATAATTATTCTTAGCAACTGTTTCTAATGTACGCACACTCGTAGTACCTACGGCAATAATGCTGCCACCATTAAGTTTAGCTTGTCTTATCAATTTAAGTGTGTTTTTGTCAATCGAATAAATTTCACTGTGCATTTTGTGCAGAGCTATATCCTCAGTGCTAACTGGTTTGAAAGTTCCAGAACCTACATGTAAGGTGACATAAGCTATTGTAGCACCTTTGTTCTTTATTTGTTCTAGCAATTCTTTGGTGAAATGTAATCCTGCAGTGGGAGATGCAACTGAGCCTTCGTTTTTGGCATATACTGTTTGGTAGCGAGTCTCATCACTTTTATCATCAGTTCTTTTGATATATGGTGGTAATGGTATATGACCGTATTCATCGAGATATTCTAGCCAGCTAATTGGACTAATAGGGCTTAATTTGAATAAGCCATCCATTTTTTCAATTACTTGTACTGATAAGTCATTGGGAAGATTAACTATCATACCTATAGGGATAGTTTTGTTAGAGCCGATAAAGGCTATTATTTCTTGATTAGGTAAAATTCGTTCAATTAGGATTTCGATTTTCCCACCGCTAATTTTGTTACCAAATAAGCGTGCTTTAATCACCTTTGAGTCATTAAATATTATCACATCATTAGGATTAATAAAATCAATTATCTGGCTAAATTTCAGATCAAGAAAATTTGCACCTGCTGCTACTAGTAATTTACTATCGCCACGGTTTTTAGGTGGGTTACTTGCAATTAATTCTTCAGGTAACTCATAATCAAAATCGCTCAGTTTAAACATTTATTGGGCATAACTATTTTTAAAGACCCATCTTACAGCAAGAAAAACTGCAAAGATAGTGAATATTATTAATATGCATAGCATTTCTATCAACTCAATGCGACTCAAATTTGAGAGTAAGAAACTATTTCCAAATAAAGAGTTTAATTGATTAAACAATCCATTTACAAAGTTAATAAATAAATTAACAAGCACATAAGCTATCACACAAGCAAGCGTTACTTGTAAAACTGCATAATATGCAAGAGGTCTCATTATGAAACTGTCTGAGGCACCAATTAGGCGCGAAACATTTATCTCATCTTTACATAATAACATTTGTAAGCGTATCATATTATATAATACTAGCACAAACATGATTACAAATACGATTTGTAAGAATGTAGCGATTTTTTTAACAAAGTTTATTAGATCATCTATTTTACTTGCATAACTAGTATCAATCTGAACATTATCTACCATAGGTAGACTACTAATACGCTTAGTTAGCTGATCTAGTAGTTTTGTGCTTGAGCTATTCGTATTTACGACAAGAATATCGGGTAGGGGGTTAGTACTACTTGCTAATACGTCAGATGTTATTGATTTCAATTGAGGATCATTTTGTAGCTCACTAAGACCTTGTTCTTTACTTACAAATTGGTAGTTTTTAATTATTTTTTGATTAAAATGATTTATAGTAGCCTCAAGTTTAGATACATCGTTTTGTTTGGCATCTTGATTCAGATAAATTAGTATTTGCGGAAAGCTAAGGTTGTTTTTTTCCCAAACTGCACTACTTTTAGTAATTACAAAAATAGAGCTTAAAATAGCTATTATTATTGATACGGTTAGTATGTTAATAATATGTTCGGTTGGGCTTTTAATTAGTTTACTACTTGCAGCAATAAAGCTTCGAGTATGTGTAGTAAATAGTTTTGTTATCATTTTTTACCCTTTCAACTGCCCATGGCTTAAACTAATAATCCGCCGACCATAATCATTCAAAATTGACTCATCGTGGGCTGATATGATTATAGTAACTCCAGCTTTATGGAATATTTTGAATAGCTCGAGGATTTTAAGAGCATTATCACGGTCTAGGTTTGCAGTTGGTTCGTCAGCAAGTAGAATCTTTGGTTGATGTACTACTGCTCTTGCAATACATAAGCGTTGCTGTTCACCCCCAGATAAACTCTCAGGTGTAGATTTTATTTTATCTTCTAAACCTACACTTTGTAGGGCACTTAAAACCCGTTCTTTTATAATATCCTCTGGGTATTCCATTATATCTAGCGATAAACGTACATTATCAAATACATTGCGGTCATATAATATCTTATGATCTTGAAATATAAATCCAATATGTTGGCGAATAAATGTTCGGTGGTTAAGCTTGGTAGTAGATAGATCAAATCCATTTACAATTACATTGCCAGAACTTGCGGTTTCAATACCAGCAATTAGTTTAAGGATTGTAGATTTTCCAGCTCCAGAATGACCAGCAAGAAAAACAAGTTCACCACGGTCAATACTAAATGAAATATTTTCTATAGCCGAAATAGATCCAGAGTATATTTTACTCACTTGTTCAAAATTTATAATTTTTTTGTCCATATATTTCATCTAATCCATTAGTTAAAAAAAACTATCAAGTATGAAGACAAAAATTATACCATCTTATTAGTTACAAATAAAAAATATATTAATTATTCAAAAAAAATACATTTCTCGATTATCATTATGATAAAGTAATGAGTTAGTAATATTCATGTTTTTTAATTTGTCGTAAATGCTTCCCTTTTGTAAAGGTATCTATATGAGAAAACAATTAATTGCACTAGTCCTTGCTTCTTCTTCAACTGCACTATTTGCTGATGTTAACTTATACGGTAGAGTTGCAGCTGGTGTAGAAAATGATCAGTTTCAAAATACTACAATTCCAGGTGCTGGAAGTGTACAGGATTTTGGCTCATACTTTGGTATTCGTGGTAGTGACCAAGTGTATGGTGAAACTTCTGCTATTTGGCAAGTGGAGCAATATCTTGATATAGCAGCTGGTCAAGCTTATTATAATACAACTGGTGGTGGCACAATGGTTCCAAATCCAGCTGGTGGTGGTAATAATGGGCATGTAACTAGTGAAGTTAATACTTTGGCATCATCTGAGTCGTATCTTGGACTAAATGGTGCCTGGGGTAGATTTCGTTTAGGTAATCTATCTAACTATATGCGCTCGTCAATGGGGGCAATCGATACATTTAACTACAATAATGGTGTGAATGGTTTGGGCTTATGGTCTCGTTCTAGTAGATTATTACCAACTTCAGTTCGATATGACTCTAGCAATTGGGGTGGGTTTAGTTTTGCCGGTGAATACTCTTTCCAATCAAATGGTACAATTGGTGTATCTGGTGTTGGTGGTAGTAATAACTTTGGTGGTGGTCTAAATGGTAACTACTCTGCAGGGGTAACAAGTGCCGGTGTAGCTTGGGCTCATAATAATTACTCTGTGAAACTAGGTACTATGATAACTACTCAAGTTGGTGCTTATTCAACTGGTACAAGTGGTATTGCAGAACCTGCAGGTAGTCAGGCAGCTTACCAAAATGCCTATATCAATAGGCTTGAAGTTGGTTATGAAGATCCCGATGGGATGATTCTTGGCGCTGGATTACAAATATCTAATGGTCAAGGATGGTATAGCTGGGCTAACTCCGGTGGGTCGTTTAACAACTATATAACCAATCCTGGATACAATGTGCAAGGCCTAAATAGTAGTCAATACCAAACTCAAGAGCTTTCGGCCTCATTTGGTTGGCACCTTGGGCCATGGACTCCAAAACTTGGCTATGTATACGGTAATAACATGATGTATGGCGGAGATATGTGGAGTATAACAACAGGTTCTGCGAGTCAAATAGCTGACTCTGGATACCAACAATTCGTTGCCGAATTGGATTGGAATATTACTCCAAAAACAATCGTGTTTATCAATGCAGGTCAAGTATGGTATGGCAGTACGCTACAAAATGTTAGCTACTGTGGTACGTCTTGTAGCACAGCTGGTACTACTGTTAATGGTAATAACCAAGCGTTTGCTAATCAATCATCATCAGCAATTGGTTTTACTCATACATTCTAATATTGTGTCAAAGTCATCTTTGGCAATTAAACTCCCAGTTTTTGTAACTGGGAGTTTATCATCTTCGATAAGCATCATATGATTTTCAACTCCCTATTGTTTAGTCTATTTGTTATATTATTTATTCTTATTTGTGCTAGTTTATTCTCTTTTCTGGAGACTGCAACAGTTGCAATATCAGAGCATAAACTAAAACTTATGCAAGATAAATATAGCTGGGCAAAATATGCGTATTTATTAAAGCAGCAATTAAATAGTGTGCTTATCTTTAGTCTATTTGGAAATAGCTTATTTAATGCGGTATTCACTACTTTAAGTACTATAATAGTTGCCGAACTATTACATGGGTTTGATAACCATATAATCCTACCGCTTACTACTATATTTATTGCATTTTTTATTATTATTTTTTCTGAAGCACTACCAAAAATAATTGCATCAAAATCACCTTTAAGAACACTTAGTTTTATATCGATTCCTTTATATTATTTATTTTGTGTATGTAAGCCTATAGTATGGTTTATTGATGGGCTAATACGTGGTATTACTATGTTTTTTAATATTAATGCTACCGATACCACAACTGCGGAAGAGTTAAAATCAATTATAGCTGATAAAAACTCACCATTTAGTGGGCAACATCGCTCTATTTTACTAAACTCTATTGATATTGAAGCTATTACCGTTAAAGAGGTTTTGATACCACTTAGAATGGTAGAATCAATAGATATATCAGGTGATATGGAAGTTGTAGCAAAAAAAATTATGACAACACATCATACTCAAATTATTGTTTATGATAAAAAAATCGATAATATAATAGGTTTTATTCATGTAAAAAATATTTTATCACTTGATGAGATTGAAGA
>CANMQR010000002.1 GCA_947499925.1 Neisseriaceae bacterium | reverse complement strand
TATCACAAGCAATATGAAAAATTTCATTCTCATACTCTTTTATTTGGCGATGCCCATGTCTTAAGATATCACAAAAGGCTTCAATTTGTTTATTTGTAAACCTAATCTTTTCTAATAATGCCGTAATATCAGCCAAAACCAAACGATACTCATCTGAATTAGTAGTATGTTTCTTAATGATTTTGTTTTGTTTATCAACTAATTTATTAAAATCTTTGAAGAAATCAGCAGTTTTTTGTTTTAATTTCTCGAGTTGTTCACGTGATATTTGTTCGTCATCATCATCACTCAAATTCTCTGGAATAAGGTCTTCAGCTACAATAGGATCATTACCCGGATCTTCATCAATAAATTCATCAATGAAATTTTCTATTTTAAAACGACCCGCAAGAACCTCTTCATATACACGTGAAATATCATTAATAATCTTGGGGCAATCAGCAATCGCCGAAATCATTGACTTAATACTAGTTTCTAATTTACGTGCGATCTCTGCTTCATCAGTTTTATCAAGTAAATCATACGTACCAATTTCACGCATATACATACGAACTGGGTCAGTTGTACGTCCAAACTCATTAGCTGAGGTAGTACTTGCTAAAATCTTTTCAGCTTCTTCTACTGCATATTCATCATCATCAACTGTAGCTGACGAAGTACCTGATAATAATAATTCTTCACGACTAGGCTCATATTCAAATACTTTGATACCAATAGTCTCAATCATCATAATAATTTGGTCAATTATCTCTGGATCAGTAATATGATCTGGTAGATTATCATTAATTTCAGAATTTGTTACATAGCCACGCTCTTTACCTTTACCTAATAGATAACGTAGCTTTCTTTTTTGCTCTTCAAGCTTATTTAATTCATCAACAGATAAGTTTTCGGCACCAGAACTAACCAGCTTCATCAACTTATTTACGTCATTATGAGCTGCACCATCTTCTTTACCACTCTTTTTACCCTTAGCACGGCGGTGTTTACCACGCTCTAGCTCGTCCCCAGATCTATTATTCTCAATATCCTGTTCTAATTTGGCACTACCACGTGCGGAACTCTTTGACTTAGCAGTTGTAGTTTTTAATTTAGTATCCAACAAATTTTCGGTAGAAGTTTTTTTTGTCATTTAGTTTCCTTAAGGGTTATTGCAAAGCTCGTGCTATCGCAATTAAAAGTGTTTTTTTGCTTGTTTCAAGTAATAAAACATAGAAATAACCGTTATAACTACGGCCAAAAGCATAAAAAAGTTACCAATATAATTAGTATTTATGAAGCTACCATGATAATCAAATAATAAAAGTGCAATCGCTAACATCTGTAAACTAGTTTTTAATTTACCTACATAAGCAACCGCTACACTCTTAGTATCACCAAGTTGTGCCATCCACTCTCTTAGAGCAGATACCGCAATCTCACGGATTATTATAATGATTGCAGCAAACACGAATGTTCTTTGCATATTTACAAGCATTACCAAACTAGCAGCGACGATCGCCTTATCTGCTACTGGATCTAAAAAAGCTCCAAATGATGTCTCTTGCTTCAACAATCGCGCCAAATATCCATCAAGATAATCAGTAAACGCCGCAAAAACAAACACACTAGTGGCTAACAGGTTTTTATTGACCATACTAAGCCACGCATCTGGTAAATAATAAATCCCTATAAAAATAGGTACTAGGAATATTCTTATCCAAGTAAGTAAAAGAGGAATTGTCATTTTTTTTAACATATTTAATACTTCAAATGTTAATGGAAAAAAGAATATATCTGATTTGCCAGAATACTACCAATGCCATTTACCTGTTTTAGTTCTTCTATTTTAGCCTCAGCAATAGCCTTTGCACTACCAAAATATGCCAGTAAAGCACGCTTTTTTTGTACTCCCAAATTGGGTATTTCACTAAGTACTGAAGTCGTCATTTTTTTAACTTGACGCTTACGATGCCCTGTAATAGCAAACCTATGCGCCTCATCACGTAAAGATTGCAGCAGCCCAAATAACGAAGCATCATAGCTAATTATTCGACCATCCTCCAAAAGTAGGCGGTCAAAAAGTGGGTTTCTATGGTCACCTTTATATATTCCCAAGCACCTTATTTTATCATATAGATTCATATCAATTAAAACCATTTTTAGTGTTTCTAATTGCAATTTACCGCCATCAATCAAAACAAGCTCTGGCAAGGGCATTTCTGTATTAGATAAACGCCGTCTAAGTACAGTCTCCATCGCAATTAAATCATTACCATTAATAGCTTCTTTATTATAATCTTGATTTAAGTTATATTTACGGTACTTGGAATTATCTATTATTCCATCACTATATACAACAAGACCACCTACGGTATTTTCTCCATGATTATGACTAATATCTATACATTCTATCCGTTTTAGTGACTCAATACCCAGTAGAGCGGCTATTTTATCGGCATTAGCTTCTAAACCTTTAGAACTTTGCTCAATAATTTTATTTAGATTAACCTGTCCCATCTGATATAGCTTTTGTACTTGTGTAATCTTTGTAGATGTAATTTTAATCCCAATGGCTTCATAAAATAAAGTTTTAAATTCGTCAGATAAATTAAATTCACAATGAATTTGTTTGGTACTGCTACCTTCTAGGTAATAACTTTCTAAGAATATTTCAAAAACACTAGTAATATCATTATCAATATTATCTAATATAAAATGCTTATCTCCTATATATAGGCCGTTTCTTAAAATTATCAAGTAAATAAATACCTTATTTGCAGAATTCTCACATAAAATAAGATCAGAACTTAGCAGCTCATTGTAATTATTGATTATTTGATTGGCACTTATATGTTTGATTACTCCAAGTCTATCTCTAATTACCGCGGCTTGTTCAAACTCCATTTTATCTGCGAAATTATACATTTGATTAGTCAGACTATCAATTACTTTAGCAAATTTACCACTTAGAAAATCGATTGTTTGTGTTACCTGATTACGATAGTCAATTTCACTTACCAAATTAACACATGGAGCTGTACAGCGTTTTATTTCATATAAAACACATGGCCGGGTTCGATTTTTAAAAGCACTATCAGTACACGTGCGAAGTTTAAAAATTCGCCCTATCATATCCAAATTCTGGCGTATAGCCGTGCCATTTGGGTACGGGCCAAAATAGTTATCTTTGCCATTTGGTTTACCTCTATAGCTATCTAATTTAGGATAAGTGTGGCTTGACAACCGAAGTAGCGGATAACTTTTATCATCCCGAAAAATAATATTGTATTTGGGCTTCAAGTTTTTTATTAGATTATTTTCTAAAATCAAGGCTGAGACTTCATTCTCAGTAACTGTAATCTCAATAGTATGTATTTTAGATACCATCAGACTTATTCTAGGAGATAGAGTCTGTGATTTTTGAAAGTAAGATTTTACGCGTTTATATAAATCAAGTGCCTTACCTACATATAAAAGCTCGCCTAAAGAATCACTATTATTTGCTTCTTTATAAAATCTATATACACCAGGTTCATGAGGGATGTTCTTTATAAAATCAGGGGTACTTACCAATATTTGCATACGTAATTTTATCCAACCATACCTACTACAATACCAAGTAATAATATTAACCCAACCCAATTATTTAGTAAAAACATACTAAAATATTTATCTTCTTCATTCTGTAACAATCTTATAATCTGATAAATTAATAATCCACCTGATAAACTAAGACATAGGTAGTATCCCACATTTAGATGAATTAATGATCCAAGCCAAAAAAACAATAAGAAAAAAGCCAAATAACAAAGCCCTATAATCGGTACTACAAAACCCCCAAAGGTAATTGCTGAAGTTTTAATACCAATTTTTTGATCATCTTTGATATCAACCATGGCATATATAGTGTCATAACCAATTACCCAAAACAAATTAGCAAAGAATAATAAAGATGTAATTAGATTAATATTACCCTTTATCTCCATAAATGCCATAAGTATACCCATGCTAAATGCTAGCCCAAGATAGGCCTGTGG
The DNA here is from genome assembly GCA_947499925.1 of Neisseriaceae bacterium. Taxonomy (GTDB): domain Bacteria; phylum Pseudomonadota; class Gammaproteobacteria; order Burkholderiales; family UBA11063; genus Aquella. Next base: position 9,786 of record CANMQR010000002.1, on the reverse strand, counting down.
CACTGAAAAAAAGCGCTTAAAAAATGGATAACTAACAAATATTATCAATGCTGGAATAGTTAGATATAGCGTATGCTTATGTAAAAATTTGTATGCCAAAATAAATGCTAATGAACTTAGAACAACGGCAACTATCAAAGCACTGATCTTACTGATACTACCATTAGCTATCGGACGATTCTTGGTACGTTCTACAATTTTATCAATTTTTGCATCCACTATATCATTAACAACACACCCAGCAGTTCTAGTTAGAAAAACCCCCAGAGTAAATACTATTAAGGTATATAGCGGTGGCACTCCATGAGCCGCCACAACCAAAGCACCAAGTGTTGGCCATAAAAGTAGTAATGTTCCGATTGGCTTATCAAGGCGCATAAGACTTAAATAATTTTTTAGCATATAGTAATTTCACATTATAATAATTAAATTTAGGCACTAATGCTAACACATTTAATAGGTAAATGTGCTACAATATTTCACTAAATTTTGTTAATAGCGACACCCATGCAAGAATACTCAGTTATTGTTGAAAACGTTACTTTTGGCTATAACGAAGATATGCCAATATTAAAAAACGTTTCGCTCAAAATCCCCGCTGGCAAAACCGTTGCTATAATGGGGGGTAGTGGCTGCGGCAAAACAACCCTACTTAAGCTTATATCAGGACAAATTCGACCATCTTTGGGTACTGTTACAGTACTAAATCAAGAAATCACCAAACAGTCGAATAAACAAATTCTTGAACTTAGAAAAAAAATAGGGATGTTGTTTCAATTTGGTGCTTTATTCACTGATATGTCGGTTTATGAAAATGTAGCTTTTTGTCTAAAAGAACATACTGACTTATCTGAGAGCATGATTAAAAAAATTGTAGCTATGAAATTAAATGCGGTAGGCCTTTTTGGAACTGAACAACTTATGCCACAGGAGCTATCAGGTGGGATGTCACGACGTGTTGCACTGGCTCGTTCTATGGCACTTGACCCTGAACTAATGATGTATGATGAACCATTTACTGGATTAGATCCAATATCGTTAAATGTATCAGCTATGCTAATCCAAAAATTAAACAAAGCTTTGAAGCAAACATCTATTTTAGTTACTCATGATATTGAGTCGTCATTAAAAATAGTTGATTATATATATTTTATGGCAGATGGTAAAATTATTGCTGAAGGCACACCAATGGACGTACAAAATACTGACAACCCTATGGTACGCCAGTTTATTGAGGGTAAAGTAAATGGTCCATATAGCTTTGAATATAAAACTAATTTAGACTATAATACTTACTTAGGAATATTATAAAGTGCAAAAACTAATTAATTTTTTAGCAGCTCTTGGTAATCCATTTGTAGGTTTTATACTTCACCTTGGTGGTATATTTAACTTATTTTTAGAAATAATGTTAAGTCTTGCTTATCCATTTAAGAAACCCACACTAATTATCAAAGAAATATACTTTTCTGGTGTGCGTTCTTTAGTCATAATAGCAATATCCGGCTGGTTTGTCGGTATGGTTCTTGGCTTGCAAGGATATAATACCTTACAGCGCTTTGGCTCAGTTAGTATGATAGGCTCTTTAGTAGCACTATCTCTACTTCGCGAGTTAGGCCCTGTATTAACAGCTATTTTATTTGCTTCCCGAGCTGGTTCTGGCATTACTGCCGAAATCGGACTCATGAAAGCAACTGAACAATTGGACGCAATGAGTGTAATGGCTGTATCACCAATAAAACGGATAGTTGTACCCAAATTCATTGGTGGTATAATATCAGTACCAATACTTGCTTGTTTGTTTAATACTGCTGGTATATTTGGTGGATATTTTGTATCAGTTGTATTACTTAAGTTAGATAACGGAACCTTTTGGTCACAAATGAGTGATAGTGTTTCATTACATGAAGATGTGATTAACGGCATAATTAAAAGTTTTATTTTTGGTATCGCTGTTACTCTAATTGCAGTATATCAAGGCTTTATAGCAAAACCAACTGCAGATGGAGTATCAAGTGCTACCACTAGAACTGTTGTTGGCTCGGCTTTAGTAGTTTTAGCATTAGATTTTATATTAACAGCTTTAATGTTTTAGGGTAACAAATGAAAAGATTAACTATCGATTTCTCAGTTGGAATATTTGTTTTAATTGGCATTTGTTGTTTGGCTTTTTTATCAATAAAAGTAGCAACTCATACCAACTTTGGCTCTTCAGATAAAGATAATTATACAGTTTATGCTGGGTTTAGTAATATTGGCTCCCTAAAAGTAAATGCACCAGTTAAAGTATCTGGATTTATAGTAGGCCGCGTTACTAATATTAGCTTAAACCCTAAAACATATCAAGCAGTTACTACACTAACCATTAACAATAGCTACCAATTTTCCAGTGACACATCAGCACAGATTTTAACTACAGGACTACTTGGGGAGCAATACCTTGCACTTCAATCTGGAGCTGATAGTAGCATGCTAAAAAATGGAGATACAATTAATATTACATCTTCAGCTTTAGTTCTTGAAGATTTAATTGGTAAATTTATGACTGGCTCAACATCTAAGTAATATTTTTGGAGTAATTATCATATGAAGCAGATTTGTTTTTGTTTATTATTTTGTGGCTTAACATTTAATTCTTTTGCTAAAGAATCCACATCAGCTAGTGATGCAATAGTTAAAGTAGCCGCCTCTAAACCCGCTAGCACTAACAAAGATACAGCATCAAAACCTATTGCTGCAAAAGAGTTAGTTAGTGGTATTATTGTTGAAATAACACCATGCGAATTAAACTCCCCATGCGGAGTTGTTAAAGATACAACCCAAAAAGTTCTTGAAGCAGTTAATAAAGGGGTGCCCCAGAACAAAACAGTTAACCTAATTAACACTGCTGCAGCTCCGCAATTTGATTTTAATCTAATGACTCGCTACGCAATGGGCAATAATTGGAAAATAGCTTCCAGTGAAGAACAAACTCAGTTAGTTGAGCTATTTAAAGAACTATTAATTTATACCTACTCAACGGCACTATCCAAATTTAAAGGAGCGCAAATTACTTTAACTAATAGTACTATAAATGGCAAAAAATCTGAGGTTATAACCCAAGTTTTATTACCAAATGCCAACCCAAATGCACAGCCTATTAAAGTAGAATACGATCTGGCTAAAGTATCCGAAGATGCCACATGGAAAGCATATGATATTAAGATTGAAAATACTAGCCTAATTACTACATACCGCAATCAATTTAATGAAGTTATTCAATCTAGTAAAATTGAAGGCTTAATCAAACAACTACAAACTAAAGTAGCTGCATTGAAGGCCAAAAACGCATAATGCATGAGTATAAATTAAAAAGCTCTTTATTGATAAATGATGTTACTAAATTACTTAGGCAATTTAGTAAACTTATTACATCAGAGAGTTCAATTACAATAGATTTATCTGATGTTAGCAGGATAGATTCTGCAGGATTAGCTTTTTTGATAGAGTTAAAAACAAATTGCACACATAATAGCTGCAAAATTAGCTTTATTAATCTCTCTGAGCCAGTAATTAATTTCTGCAAACTCTATCAAATAACCCTACAAATGGACTAATATCATAAAAATGCATCGATTATTAAAGGCCACCTTATGTATTATCTTGATATTTTCATATTCCTCTAGCTTTGCTATTTATGAATCAAGCACCTTACTTAATGATAGATTCGAAAACTATAACCGCAATGCGTACCGCATGAATAGCACCTTAGACAAAAATTTTATACGCCCAACTACAGTTTTTTATGTTACCTATACTCCAAAGCCTGTTAGATCAGTTATCCAAAACTTTTTTAATAACTTACGGGATTTCGTAACACTTGGCAATGATATACTTCAATTAGAAGGCACATCAACAATGCATAACATTATGCGTATTGCAATTAATTCTACAATTGGTCTTGTTGGATTAATTGATGTGTCCACAAGTCTTGGACTACCACAAGAAAAAAACTCCTTTGGTAAAACATTTAAGGCCTATGGTTGGAAAAATAGTAGTTATATAGTTTTGCCACTTCTTGGACCATCAACTGTCAGAGATGCTGTTGGTTTAATACCTGACACATTTTTTAACCCAACCTGGTGGATTATACCCAAGCAATATGATTATATATCAGTTGGCTTATTTACTGCTAGTGCTATTGACGCTAGATCAAAATATCTTGATTATGATGATATCTTAGACACGTCTCTTGACCCATACGCAACAGTTCGTGATTTCTACCTACAAGGAGCAAACGAAAGCAAACCTCAAATCGAGAGTAGTAATGATGTTGATATTGATAGCTTATTAAATAATGATGGTAAAATTTAAATTATTTCATCAACTAGTTTACCAAAAACCACATAAAGAATTGCTATAAAGGCTATCAAAGTAAACAGTGGATATATCAATAGCGCAGTATAATAATGTGTTTCAAGATTACCAAAGTTATAATTCACAAAAACATTAGCAATATCAAAATTCTCAAGAACATAGCCAAATACAACCTGCCCCACAAAACCACCCAAAACAATAAAAGTATTATTCATAGCTACAACAGATCCGCTTAGTTGAGGCGGTGCAAGCTTAGGCACGATTGAAAATGCTATAATCACACCTGAAGCTGAAATCCCACCACAAATTACTACAATTAATACTCCATGATAGCTAAAAATAATAGGAATTGACATTAGAAAATAAGTAATTAATCCTAAACCCGCCAATAAACATACAATAATCTTTGCTGAGGCAATATCTTTTATCATTATACTAACTAATAAACTAGCAATCATAAAGCTTGCCCAATAAACCTGAATCAAATTTAGCGCTTGAACTTCAGAATACTCATGAACATGGATCAGATAATTTTTGAGCCAGTACCCAGCAAATGACATAATAACTAACCAAGTAGTGAATGAATATATAAACACACAAATCAATCGCTTCTTTTTAAAGAGTTTGAATGCAGATTTAAAAGCTTCAACAATCGTTGTTTCTGTTTTTTGTTCGGATTTTATATTACGCACCAAAATTAATGAAGACAATAGTAAAAACAAGCAAAAACCAACTACTATATACGCAGAAATATGAAATCCGTAATGATTTATTAGAATCTTAAATGGCTGTGCAGCAATAACAGACCCACAACCTGTAAAAGACTCAAGAATGCCAATTAATAGTGGCAACCACTTTGCTGGCAAAAATTTTATTGCTATATATATTGCAGAAATATAACTAACGGCACAACCAATTCCGATAATAAACCTACTTGCACCCAACATAAATGGATTTGAACTAGAAAAATACAACCCAGATCCTAATGTTGTTATCGCAATACTTATTGGTAAAACAATTTTGAGCCCAAATTTATCAAAAAATATCCCACCGGGAATCTGTAGTGCAGCATAACTAATAAAATAAAGTGAAGTTAAATTAACCACCCGACTTTGACTGATACCCAAAGTAGCTTCAAAATAGTCTGAAGTATTAATAGGTACTACCTGAAAGAAAAATGATAATGAGGCAAACAATAATGCAAGTATATAAAGCTTATATCCAAGACGAATTTCGCTATTCATCACAAGACTTTCTATAATAGATATTTTTGAAGAGCTATTAAATTTTAACTCAATATCTTCAAAATGTCCAATTTTTTTTGATTAATTTTATTGGAAATAAATTTTTTAGAAATCAAATCAGGTGTTTATATCCATAAGACTGGCTAACTTACCATCTTGAAGACGATAACGCTTAAGAGCTTTAGCAGCTATTTCATTGTCATGAGTAACAATTACTAGACTAGTTTTTAGTTCCTCTTGTAGCTTAAAAAATATTTCTAGAACATGATTACTCGTTTGATTATCTAGATTCCCTGTAGGTTCATCAGCAAATACAATACTTGGGTTATTTACTACAGCTCTCGCAATTGCAACTCTTTGACGTTCACCACCTGAGAGTTGCCCTGGGAAATGCTTAGTTCTTTTCGACAAACCTAGCCGATTGAGTAATTCAAGTGCATGGTTACGTTTTGCTTCACTAATATAGCCACCAATCATAATTGGCATAAGTACATTTTCAAGAGCGGTAAACTCAGGTAATAAATGATGAAATTGATATATAAATCCTAGGTTTTGATTTCTAATAGCACAAATTTGATTATCATTTAGTTTACTAAAATCATTACCATTAATAATAATCTCTCCACTAGTAGCTTTATCAAGACCTGCTAATAAATGTAATAAGGTACTCTTACCGCTTCCTGAACTACCTGTGATACTAACTGTCTCACCTGGTGCAACTTGAAAATCAATCCCATTTAGGATATTTAATTCAACTCCACCTTGCTTAAAGCTTTTATATAACTTGTAGCAACTAAGCACATTATTCATAACGCAGCGCCTCCACGGGATCAGTTCTTGAAGCACTATAACTAGGATATAATGTAGCTACTATACTTAGAAGTATCGATACAATAAATATACTAATTACATCACTAGCAATAATTTGCGATGGCAGATAATCAATTAAATACACATCAGCATTAACCAATTTGGTTCCAGTAATTGTCTCAATAAAATGGACTACACTACCCACATTTAATGCCATAATAATCCCAAGTATCGTGCCAGATACTGTCCCGATAATTCCCGATATCCCACCTTGGATTATAAAAACATGCATAATGCTTCGTTTACTTGCACCCATGGTCCTTAATATCGCTATATCAGTTTTTTTATCATTAACCGTCATAACCAAAGTTGAAACAAGATTAAATGCAGCAACGGCTACAATCAAAGTTAAAATAACAAACATCATTTTCTTTTCCAGCTCTACAGCAGAGAAGTAATTTTGATGCTGTTCAATCCAATCAGTAATAATTATATTTTCGGGTAAATAACCTTCTAGTGCATACTTTATCTTTTGAGTTTGCATTACATCATCTACTTTTAGCCTTATGCCAGTTACACCATCAGCCAATTTGAACAATACCTGTGCGTCATGAAGATTAATTAAGACCAAAGAGCTATCATACTCATACATATGTACATTAAAAATACCACTTACGGTAAATTGCTTAACCCTTGGTAGCATTCCAGCCGGAGTAATCTGCCCATCCGGAGTAATAAGAGTAATTTTATCGCCTACTTCAACACCAAGCTGTTTGGCCAAACCAGAACCAATTACAACATTAAAAGCTCCGCTTTCAAGAGTTTTGGTAGCTCCTTTTACCATGTTCTGATCAATATTATCAACACCGCGTTCAAATGTAGGCTCAATACCACGAACCACAACACCACTAACATTACTATCAAATGACACTAGTGCCTGTCCATCTACGTATGGAGCATATTGTAAAACATGTGGATTACTTTTATGGGTAAGTTCGGCAATTTGCTGCCAGTTTTTTAAATTACCACTAGCATCGAGCAATTGCATATGTGCAGTAACCCCAATAATTTTACCCCTTATTTCTTTTTGAAACCCATTCATGACTGATAATACAGTAATAAGCGCAGCAACACCAAGAGCGATACCTACGATAGATACCAAAGAAATAAATGATACAAAACTACTTTTTTGTTTTGCCCTTAGGTAGCGAAGACCTACAGTAATTTCAAATTTATTAAACACATTATACCTTTAGTTATTTCTTTTTAGGATATGGATTATCCAATTTCTTCATTAAACTCGCAAAGCACTCTCGTAATTGATCAGGATCAATCCCCATAAGAACTCCGTCTTCAAAAGCATCTTTAGCAAGTTGACGTAGCTCCTCAAGGTTTTGCTGCATCACTTTTATTTTTTCAGTGCAGGAGATTATCCTTCCATCCGATGAGTACCAAACCTTATCCATGTTTTTTCTTATGCTTAGATTTCGATGCTTTATGAGATGCATTTGTTCCACGTGACTTAGCGGTAGATACAGAGTTTTTATGACGTCTACGCGATTTTGAGACCCTATGTCTTGAATACCCAGCACGAACCGGCAATGCTTCATCATTAACATCCTGGAAGCTCTCAACAGTTGTATTCCCATTTCCCGAATCATTTTCCTGAACTATACGCTTAACACCAGTTACCATAGAACGCCAAGTACTATTAAATTCGGTTACTTTTATTGAGTCACCAGTATGCGGTGACTGGATAAATTTATTATTTCCAATATACATACCCACATGATCAATATATCTATGATGAATAGTAAAAAAAATCAAATCTCCAGGTTCTAGATCATCCAAACTAACCCTAATCCCAACTTTAGCCATTTGCGCAGCTGTACGTGGTAAATCAATTCCTAATGACTTTTTAAATACATAATGAATAAACCCACTACAATCCATTCCCTGCTGCGGGTTATTACCGCCCCAACGATATGGAATACCAATAAGGCTTATTGACTGTAAAAGCATATCACCAATCGCGTCTTGAGACTGTCCAGTTACTGGAACTTGTACAGTTGTTGCGTCATCTTCACTTGCATATGCGGTTGTCAAACAACACCACAAAAACAATACGCAAACAAGTTTTTTCAACATTATTAAATAATTCTTTTTCAAACAAACTAACCTTATTTAAGTATAAAGATACTATCATGAACTAGAGATTTTCTCACATTTAGCACTCTTAGTTGCAACAAATTTCAAGATATACATGGTTTTTTGATGTTATAATTTTGACCTAATCTTAAATGAATGGACTTATGAATCAAGAATACGAGTTTAATAAACTAACAAAACGATTACGTGCTAACGTTGGCAAAGCAATCCATGATTATAATATGCTTAGTAATAATGATACTGTCATGGTCTGTTTATCCGGTGGTAAAGACAGCTATACCATGCTTGATATTTTACTTAGTTTACAAAAAATAGCTCCTATTAAATTTAATTTAATAGCAGTAAATTTAGACCAAGGACAACCAGGATTCCCAACTCACATACTGCCTGAATACCTAGAGAAAATTGGTGTTCCTTATAAAATCATAACTGAGGATACTTATTCCACAGTCAAAAGAGTTATACCTGAAGGTAAAACAACTTGCGGATTATGTTCGCGCCTTAGACGTGGTATTTTGTATCGAGTTGCAAAAGAAATTGGTGCTACCAAAATAGCTTTAGGACATCATAGGGATGACATATTAGAAACATTTTTTCTAAATATGTTTTATGGTGGAAAATTAAAAGGAATGCCTGCTAAACTAATCAGTGATGACGGTAATAATATTGTAATTAGACCTCTTGCTTACTGTAATGAGAAGGACATTATAAAATATGCTACGGTGAAAGAGTTTCCAATAATACCTTGTAATTTATGCGGCTCACAACCAAATTTGCAACGCCAAGTAATCAAAGAGATGTTACACGATTGGGGCAACCGTCATCCAGGACGAATTGCAACAATGTTTCGATCGCTTCAAAACATTGTACCATCTCATCTTATGGATACTACTAAATATGACTTTGGTGAGTTATCAACCACACCTGAAGTAGGCGATATCCTATTTGATAAAGAAGACTTTAATGCTTCCCCGTACTTCCAAAACCTTGTGCCCCACGAGTAGTAGCATCAAAATCATCAACTAGATTAAACTCAACTTGTACAACTGGCACTATAACTAGTTGTGCTATTCTCTCCATCGGGTTTAATACAAATGTTTCAGTTCCGCGATTCCATATTGAGACAAATAACTGCCCTTGGTAGTCAGAATCAATTAGCCCAACTAAATTACCCAAAACTATGCCATGCTTATGCCCAAGACCAGAT
>CANMQR010000001.1 GCA_947499925.1 Neisseriaceae bacterium | reverse complement strand
TCTACGATCTTCTTTTAGACCATTTAAGTTTAGGTGTTTACTTTTTTTATGCTTTATCATCAATTTTTTGATCTTATACAAGCCTTCAAGTGTAATATGATCAGCATAACCATACTCTATACATAGATCATATAATGATTTAGCAGTGCCTGAAGTACCTATTGCTAAGACCCACTCATGATTTGCAAATAAATACTCCATTGCTTGGATTTTACTCCGAGCGGCATAAATTGCATTATCAAAATTAGCTTCAGTTAGTTCACCATCTTCAAAATAGCGATTACTAAAGGATACACATCCCATAGTAACACTCTCCATTATTTGTGGATCATAACCACTACCGATAACAAACTCTGTAGAACCACCACCAATATCAATAACCAAGCGCTTATCTAATGTATGTTCTAAAGAGTGTACCGCACCAATATAAATAAGCCTCGCCTCTTCATTACCAGAGATAACCTCAATCTTAAAACCAAGTTTTTTATTACCTTTAGATATAAACTCATTTGCATTAGCCGCAACTCGAAGCGTACTAGTTGCTACAACTCGCACCTGACTGTTATTAAACCCAACCAAGCGCTCACCAAACCTTGATAAAACATCAAGCGCCAATGCCTGTGATTCTTTATTTAGATTTCTATTAGCATCAAGCCCACCGGCCAAACGCACAGTCTCTTTGATCTCATCAACTGCGTATATAGCCCCATTTTCAGCAATTTTACCAATCAATAACCGAAAGCTATTAGAGCCCAAATCTACTGTAGCTAATAATTCATTAGTCATTAATACTACCCTTAATTACTTCAATACTACCATCTTTTTTGGCTAATACTAGCTCATTAGCAAAGCGTCTTGCGAATAAGCCATTGGTAACTACCCCAACGATAGCATTTAATTTTTGCTCTAATTCAATTGGTAGTAAAATATCTAAATTATGTACATCAAGTATGCAATTACCATTATCCGTTACTACACCTTGGCGCCAATTAGGCATTCCACCTAGTTTTACAATCTCACGAGCAACATAGCTTCTTGCCATCGGAATCACTTCTACTGGCAATGGGAATTCACCTAGTTTCATCACATATTTTGACTCATCAGCAACACAGATAAATTTCTTACTTGCTGCAGCTATAATCTTTTCACGAGTAAGAGCAGCGCCACCACCTTTTATCATCTGTAAATGATGGTTAATCTCATCAGCGCCATCAATATAAATATCTAATTCACCCACACTATTTAGATCAAAAACAGGAATCCCATATTTTTTAAGTAATAAAGTTGATTGCTCAGAACTAGACACAGCACCTTTTATCATATCTTTATGGCTACCTAGTTTATCAATAAAATATTTAACAGTCGAACCAGTACCAACCCCGATAATCATACCTTCTTCTACATATTTAAAGGCATATTCACCACAAAGTTTTTTTAATTCATCTTGATTAAGCATCACCAAACCTCTTCTTAATTGCTAGAAGTATTCCATCTACATCCAAGCCTTCTTTTTTCATTAATATTTTTTGATCTCCATGTGGCGGAAAATCATCCTGTACACCCAAATTTAATACGGGTTTTAATATACCAAGCTCTTGTAAGGCTTCATTACATGCACTACCTGCTCCACCCATTACTACATTTTCTTCCAACGTCACAATATAATCATGATTTAATGCAACTTCTTTAATCAAGTCAATATCTAGTGGTTTGATAAAACGCATATTACACAAGGTTGCATCAATAGTATTTGCTACTTGAATCCCAATATCAAGCATAGTTCCAAAAGATAAAATCGCAAATTTAGTACCTTGTCTTGTAACCTCACCTTTGCCAATAGTTAATAACTGCATCTTCTCATTAATAACGCTGCCATTACCAGTACCCCGTGGATAACGAACTGCACATGGGCTATTAGTTTTATAAGCCGTCCATAGCATTTGATAGCATTCGTCTTCGTTACTTGGTGCCATTAAAATTAAATTGGGAATACAGCGCATAAAAGAATAATCAAAAGTACCAATATGAGTTGGCCCATCAGCTCCAACTATACCAGCTCTATCAATAGCAAACATAACTGGCAGATTTTGAATAGCTACATCATGAACTAATTGGTCGTACCCTCTTTGTAAAAATGTCGAATAAATTGCAACTATTGGTTTAATACCTTGCGTTGCTACACCTGCTGCAAATGTAATAGCATGTTGTTCAGCAATACCCACATCAAAAAACTTATCAGGATATGATTTAGCAAACTCTACCATGCCTGATCCCTCCCGCATAGCTGGGGTAATTGCAATAAAATCCGTCTCAGTTTTAGCCATATCGCATAACCATTTACTAAATACCTGAGTATAGGTTAAATTACTTACACTTTTACTACCAGTCATCCCCTCATTAGGATTAAATTTAGTTACTCCATGATAACCAATTGGGTTATTTTCAGCCAACTTATACCCTTGACCTTTTTTGGTAACTATATGTAAAAACTGAGGGCCAGATAATTCTTTAATTTTACTAAGTGTATCTACCAACTCATCAATATCATGCCCATCAATTGGTCCGATATAATTAAACCCAAGCTCTTCAAAGAAAGTACTTGGCATTACCATGCCTTTAACATGCTCTTCCACCTTACTAGCAATTTTTTGTACACTTGGAATCAAGCTAAGAGCAATATTGGCAGTGCTTTTTACTGAGTTATAAAAACGCCCAGCCAGAATTTTAGAAAAATATCTACTAATTGCCCCAACATTTTCAGAAATTGACATTTCATTATCATTTAAAATAACTAAAATATCAGAATCTAACCAACCAGCATTATTGAGCCCTTCAAATGCAAGTCCTGCAGTCATTGAGCCATCTCCGATAATTGCTACCGTTTTATTTGGTTTGCCTTTTTGCTTATTGGCAATCGCCATACCAAGGGCTGCTGAAATAGAAGTAGAGGAGTGCCCAACCCCAAATGTATCATATGAACTCTCATCGCGCTTTGGAAATCCAGCTAAACCATCATATTGCCTAAGGCTACCCATTTTATTTTTTCTACCAGTTAGAATCTTATGTGCATATGATTGATGCCCTACATCCCAGACCAATAAATCATGAGGAGTATTATATACATAGTGTAATGCTATTGATAACTCGATACTCCCCAAATTTGAAGCTAAATGCCCACCTGTATTACTGACTGTTGTCAAAATAAACTCGCGCAATTCTTTTGATAGAGTATATAGCTGATCTTGTTTAAGACATCTTAAATCGTCTGGATAATTTATTTGATCTAATAGTGGAAAATCCATTTATTAATTGCTCCGCTCATATATAAAATGAGTTAAATCTACCAATTGCTTACTATTTGGTAGTGATTCTAAAATTGTCAGAGTTTGCTTATATAGCTTTTGCGCCATATTTTGTGCTTCATCTATTCCCAATATATTTACATAGGTTGCTTTGTTGTAAACAAAGTCTTTATTTGCTGTTTTACCAAGGGTTACAGTATCTGAGATAAAATCCAAAATATCATCAGCAATTTGAAATAATAAACCTAAATTATCTGCTACAGTATTCAATTTTGTATAAATATCATCCTTATAATTGCCTCCAGATAAATATCCACACAAAATTGCAGCTTTTATCAATGCCCCAGTTTTTTTAGAGTGCATATTTTGTAATTCTACTAAGCTTAATGTCTCACCAGTGCTTATCAAATCAAGTGCTTGTCCACCCACCATGCCATCACGTCCAGCACTAGTAGCAATAAGATTAATAATTTTAAGTTTAGCATTAGCAGGTATTTCTAATTGATCACTACTAATTACACGAAAAGCTTCAGTTTGTAGTGCATCTCCCGCCAAAATAGCAATAGCTTCATTATATTTTTTATGACAAGTAGGTCGTCCACGCCTCAAATCATCATTATCCATAGCAGGTAAGTCATCATGAATGAGTGAATAACAATGTATTAATTCAATAACAGTACCAATAGTAATTAGATTATCAATGATAGAGGAGCTTAAACTGCCAGCAGCAATTGTTAAAAGTGGTCTAATACGTTTACCGCCATCAAGAGTCGAATAGCGCATAGCTTCGATTAACAAAGAATCTCTACCGTCATTCGATAATAGATTATCGAGTTTTTTCTCAACTAACAATAGTATTTCTGGATTTGAATAGCTACTCAACACTAAAATCCTTTAGAGTATTGCTATCTATATCTAGAATTTTGATTTTTTGCTCCACTTCTTTAAGTTTATCCTGACAGTATTTAACCAACCCAACTCCATTTTGATATTTTTCTAGAGCAAGTTCAAGTTTAATTTCATCATTTTCAATTTCGCTAATAATCTCTTCAAGTAAAGAAATTGCATGTTCGAAATTCTCTGGAGGATTAGATTGTAAGGCTTTTTTAGACATATATTTATTCTACCTTTGCTTCAATTAATTTAGTTATAAATTTTTTCAAGGCAATAGCGACAAAAAAAGTCAATAAACTAATTATAAAATAACTAAAAAATGATTTCATATAGGTATACTTCATATCAGACATACCATTATTAGTTAAATTTATCTCAGCACTTGAAGCTAAAAACCCAGCTAATTTACCACCAAAACCAATAGATAATAAGGATATACCCATCATAGCTGAAGTTAGCTTCTCTGGAACTAAAGATGGCACCATAGATAAGCTTGTTGGAGATAAACATAATTCCCCAACTGATACTAATAAATAAGCAACCACGATAAACCAGATACTTAAATACACACCAGATTTATAAGCATAGTACATCACACCTGCTAATACCAAAAAGCATATACTATTATATAAGAACCCCAAGCTAAATTTAGCTGCTATAGATACTGAGCGCCCCATATCTTGAAATTTAAACCAAATATAATTAATTATTGGGCCAAATATAATAACTCCAAAACTCTCTATTGCAGGAACAGCGCTTTCAGGTACACTAAGCTGTACTGTACGCTGTGTCGCTAACCCTATAGAAAAAAACTGTTGGAAGTATATAGCCCAATAAAGTACAGATAAAAAAATCAGGAATAAAAATGCAATTAATTTACTACGAACAACACCAGTTGAAGTAAGTATATGATATAAGACAAAACTCAGACAAAATACAGCAATTAATGCAAAATAAATTAATGATAGAGTCTGGGATTGAAGTACAAAATAGGAAATTACTACCAAAACCAAAACGCTTGCAAGAGATTTTAGAATATCCATCGAAGAAATATTGGTATGCCTATTATCTGTAAGTTTGTGTTTTTTTATCCCGTAACTAAAAATTGCTAAAGCAAATACTATACCTAGAGCAGATGAAGCAAAAGATGCCTGCCAGTTAAACCAAGTTTGTAGATAGCCCCCAAGAAGCCCACCACTTGTTGCTCCAACATAAATACCTACATAATATAGGGTATATCCTGCATCTTTACGTGGATCGCCGTTTTTATATAATATACTTAACATACTTGATACATTTGGTTTTAGCATCCCAGTACCTGCAGTAACACAAGCTAAGCCAAGAGCTATCGGTGGTAATGTTTTACCAACACCAAGAATAGCATAGCCAATAAGAAGCATTATGCCACCAATGATAACGGCTTTATCATAACCAATAAATCTATCGGCGATAAGTCCACCAAATAAAGAGTTGATATAAGCAAGTGCGGTAAAAGAGCCAACGATAATATAAGTTTGACTATCATTTAGGTGTAACCGCTGTAGTAGGTAGAACACCAATACAGTTTGAATAACATAAAAGCCGTAGCGTTCCCACATTTCTGTGAGGAAAAACATCGAAAACCCTCTAGGTTGACTATGGTTCATCTGCATTAGTAATACTCCAAAACTTATTACCCCTCAATTATAGCATAACTCACTCAATGTATTATATCGCAGAACAGCATCAATTTATTTATGCTTTATAACATAATAAACTTTTTTATCGATTGGACGTTTGCCTTGCCATACAATATTCCACTGACTTTTATCAATTATATTTTCATCATATGTTGCAACAACCGCCTGATTACATACACTAAAATTAAGATTCACAAAACTAGGAACTAAATTAAAATCAGCATAATAATACCAAAGAGCCGCTTGACTACTATACTCAGAGTTGGTAACAATACAAGCTTTGCGATCAAGATATGGCAAACTTTTAAATACTAAAGGTTTAAAAGACAATATCGCATCAAAACACGGTAGACAAAGAGATAAGAACAATATTAAAACATAGGTAGTAGAGCTTGCCCAATTGGTAACTAATTCACGCCCACGAATATGGCGGCGCGTAATCATAAATAGCCAAATAAAAGTTATTAATATAGCAAGGCTTAACTGCCATATATTAAAGGTATACTGATAATCTTGGGTAAACTGAAGGATATAACTAACCAGTTGTTTGGGGCGCCCCAAATTAAATGCAATATATACTAGCCAAATAGCTATTCCAATTACACCAAAGATACAGATGCTAAACCAGTTTAGAAGTGAAACTATACTAATTCTCATAGTATCAATTTCAAGAGATGCGATAAATACTATCGGTAATAAAATAGGAAATATCACACCTTCAATGCTACGACCACCAAGCAAAGAGAAAACTAAAATTAAAATCGCAAGAATAATATTGACTTCTATAGTTTTGTCTTTAAACAACCGCATACGGCGTTTGTAAATACTCCAAATTACTAACAGCCATCCCGGAACTGTGTACCAACTCAAAATACTTAACACATTAAAAAGCTGCTTCCAAAAACTATATCCATCAGGGTTATGTAGGGTACCATAACGGTTCTGCCATTGAGTGTAAAAATCAGCATTTACCGAATATAGTTGATAGCAATACAAGAAGAAAATCACCCCAAACATTACTACCCCGATCATAGTAGTAAGAAAATAACTTTTAGTTTGCCAATATTTATCAACCATAGGTAGAATAATTAATACTAACAATGCAATAAGAATAAACTCACAGGTAAAATTTATCGAAATAAATAATAACCCCAAAAACAATAACCACCCTGAGATTCCAGGTAAGTTTCTATGGAGTTGAAGAGCGTATATATAAAGACAAAACCCAAGAAGTGTCAATATGGCAGGTGATAGCTGATAAGCATTATTGATAAACCCAATCGAGCTAATTAGGATTAAGACTACTGTTCGTCCATTTTTAAAAGCACTAAGATTTGACCCAATACGTGCAGAGATTATTACTATTGCAAATATAATTAAAGTATTAATAAGTCTAATAGAATTAGCAATGCTATAAATGTTATTAATATTAAATAGTTTAAGAAAAGCGGAGTAGATCCAGAAATAAAATGGTTGGATTTCAAGATACGGTAGATTTGACACATAAGGCACAAGCCAAGAGTGATTTCGGATAATTCCTTTCACTACAGCAAATACAAATGTTTCATATGGTTCCCAAGGTGAATGAAAAAAAGCGGTACCAAGAACCCAGATAAGACTCATAACAAACAATAGCCACGGTCTATCTTTACGTTTGGGTTTTTTAATTGGGTTATAAGTAAGCATAAAACACCTAATAAAATGGGTAACTATTTCTAGCTACCCATTTTAACAGATTTTGAACAATTACTTCGTAGAAGTTCGTTTACTAAACGATGCATATTTCTGACGGAATTTATCCACACGCCCTGCGCTATCCACTAAACGCTGTTTACCAGAGTAAAACGGATGACAAACTGAGCATACTTCAATATGTAAAGTATCTTTAGCTAACGTTGACTGAGTGGTAAATTTATTACCACAACTACAAGTAACTGCAACTTCTTTATAAGAAGGATGAACTGAAGCTTTCATAACAGCTACCTTTAAAAAATGCATCAAGTGAGTGTTTTAGCATTATTTGGTATCAAACAACATCATTGTATTCACTTGAAATTGCCGTTATTGTATCATAAAATAACATTATTTTGCAATAATACTATTTTTTGTCCAACTTTCCAGCCAAAGATAGAGTAAACGATGACCCCATATATTTAAAGTGCGGCTGTACTGTCAAATTCACTTTATACCAACCGGGATCGCCTTCAACATCGGATACTTCTATCGACGCCTTTCTTAATGGACGCATACTTCTAATTGTCGCTGATACATTATCTTGATCAGCAATATATTGACTCACCCAAGTATTCAATTCAGCTTGAATATCAGACCTAGTTTTCCAAGTACCAATATTTTCCCTTTGAATTACTTTAATATAATGCGCAAGCCTACTAACAATCAAAGTATAAGGTAGTTGCGTACCTAATTTATAGTTAGTTTCTGCAGCTTTACCTTCTGGGGTATTTGGGAACACTTTAGGTTTTTGTATCGAATTTGCAGAGAAAAACGCTGCATTATCACTACCTTTACGCATAGTTAAACCCATAAAACCTTCTTCAGCAAGCTCAAACTCACGTCTTTCAGAAATTAGAATTTCTGTAGGAATTTTATTTTGCAATTCACCCATTGCTTCAAATTGGTAAACGGGCAAATCTTCAACTGCTCCGCCACCTTGTGGACCAATAACATTTGCACACCATCTATACTTAGCAAAACTATCTGTAATTCTAGATGCAAAAGTAAAAGCTGCACTTCCCCAAAGAAACTTGTCATTACCTTCGGATACTTTTTCAGTATAATTAAAACTTTTAACAGGTTTTGTCTCAGGACCATAAGGCAATCTAAGCAAAAATCTAGGCAAAGCTAAAGAAATATTTCTTGCATCTTCGCTCTCTCTAAATGATTGCCATTTAACATATTGAGGCATTTCAAAAATAGATTTTAAGTCTTTCAAATTTGGTAATTTAGAAAAATCATCTAAACCAAAAAACTCAGACCCCGCAGCCGCTACAAAAGGGGCATGAGACATGGTTGCAACACTTGCAATTGATTGCAATAATTTTATATCTTGGCTTCCTGGACCAAAACTATAATTGCCCACCATCATTCCATAAGGTTTACCGCCAAACTGACCATATTCACTAGAGTATACCGTCTTATATAAACCAGATTTGTTTATTTCAGGCGAATCTTCAAAATCATCAAGTAAATCTTGTTTTGATATATTTACCATTTCAATTTTTATGTTTTCTCTGAAGTTCGTTTCATTTACAAAATACTTTAAAGAACTCCACGAAGACTCCAGCTTTTGGAACTCTTCATGGTGCAAAATCTCATCTATCTGAGCACTAATCTTAGCATCCAATTTGCTTATTATTTCATCTACTGCACTTTGTGTTATTTTAGTAACATTTTGATCAGATTTTAACATTTCATCTAAAAAGTATTGTAATCCATTTTTAGTTATATTATAACCTTCATCTGCAGGTTTCAACCTTGTTGCTTGAATAACCTCATCAAGCAAAGAAAGACTTTCAGTAGTCGCTGCTGCTGCGTTTTGTTCTAACGCTTTTTCAGTTTCACTCATTCTCAACTCCTAAATTAAGATTCAATTTTCAATTCTTGTAAAAGTTTTTCACGTGCACCTTCATCTTTTATCAATTCCAGGATTTTTTTACGAAATTCTGGTTCATTACCCAAAGGCCCCTTTAAAGCTTTTAGTGCTTCACGTAGTTCAATTAATTGTTTCAATTCAGGAACACTATTAATTATTGCATCGGGCTCAAAATCCTTCATTTTTTCGAAATTAAGATTAACAACTATTTCTGCATCTGGATCTGAAGATACTTTATTTGGAACTTTAATTGATGTTTTAACGTTATTAGCTTTTAATACATCATCAAAATTATCTTTATCAATATTTAAGGGCTGTCTATTTTCAACAGGCCTACTGTCAGCAGAATTTGTAAAATCTCCCATTACCAATACTTTTAAAGGTAACTCAACTTGCTCTTTAGCATCGCCAGTTGATGGCTTATATACAATATTTACACGCTCTTTAGGTGCCACCGATGATTCTTTAGCCATCCTTATTTCCTTATTAAGATTATCACACATTAACAACACCCAATTAACACAACCATATGTTTTAACTAAGTATTATCAAAAAGCAGCCCGTATTTTACCACACTTATCCAAGTTGGATAACAATATAACATATAAATCCTCCAAATTTATAATTTTTAGTATTATTTAATTAATAAAATAGCCCTGTGGCACTTTAAAAACACAAGTAATTTTAATAGATTAAATTTTTTCAACATCACCCCCCAAAACATCAAATAATGTTTGGTGCAAATTAGCACCTTTTAATTTAGTATTTCCAACTTTAGCTTTATAAAAATCTACTCCATATAAATTAGAATATCTAAGATCCGCACCAACTATATTTGCCCCTCTTAAGGAACCCTTAAATAAATTAATTCTATTTAGATCACTATCAGTAAAACTTGCTTTAGAAAAATTTGTGTTTTTAGCAACCGCCAATTCCAGACATGACTTATTAAATACAACACCACTGAAATTTGAATCATCCATAACAGCTAAAGAAAAATCGCTCTCTGATAATTTCGCCCCCTCCCAAGATGAGTCTACAATATTTACACTCTTGAAATTTGATTTATCTAAAACCGTATCTGAATCAGCCCTTGAGCTCTGTAAATTTGCATTTATGAAGTTTGCCGAAGAACCAACTGCTCCACCAAGTTTCAATTGTGGAGCATTTAATCCAGCAAAATTCGTATTAGTGATTATTGTATTTGATAAATCACTCTCTAGTAATACTGAATTAGCAAAATTTGCTTTAGTAAGATTACTTCCAACAAAAGAAACCTTTTTAGCATTTAACTCTTGTGCCATTGCATTTTCAAAACCACTACCTTCAAAACTAGTTTGAACGATAAATGCTTTATTTAAGCTTACATTACTAAAATTACAATTAGTAAAATCAGAATTGATAAAATGCGCATCATTTAAGATGGCGTTATCAAATATAGCTTCTGACGCGATTACATCTTCAAACTTAGAAGATACTAAAGAAGATTTAGTGAAATTAGCACCATTTGCTCTACTATTATGAAAAAGTGAATTATTTAATATCGATTCTTTAAAATTGGTATTTTCTAAAATAGAAAAGCCAAAATTAGCATTCGTCAAGTTTAGATTACTTAAATCTAAATTACTCAAGTCTAAATTACTTAGATTCTTATTAATATTATATTGCCTGATTACATCCTCACGAGTATGATCAAAAGCCCTCAGTATTGGTTTTTGCTCTGGAGTTTCATGTTTCTCATTAGGAGTGTCTTTAGCTGCAGCTTCAATCTCAACCTCAGCATTTTGTGGTATTTCAAGTTTAAGTTTTTCAATGTGTTTAGTTAATTCTTGAATATTTGCCGCCAACTCTTCACTCTTTCCACCAGCTTTACTCAATTTTCCAAATAAATCGCTAACTAGAGGCATTTCTGGTGATCCATTAGCTTTAGCCAATACCTTTGCAGCATCCTCAGGTGAAATATTAAATTTTTTAATTAATTCCGCATTTTTTTGTTCTAGTTGTTCAAGAATTTCTTTGACATCAGTAGTGTTAATTGTAGGATCTGGTTTTGGCATCAGTTTTAGTTTAGATTGTTCAATATCAATATTCTTATGCCGTAGATCATCCAACATTTTAGCATTCATATCTTCTAATTGCTTCAAAGCTTTAGTAATTTCAGGATCAGTATCTCTTATTGATACCTGAGGTGGATCTATAATTGTACTTTCTTGTACTACTTTTTCTACCTTGGTAATATTTGTTTGCTCTGGCATTTCTGACACAGCTAATAACTCTTCTTGTGGAGGATTTATCTCATTCATCATTTGATTATAATAATAATCAATACTTTTAGGGGCTTGATTATTATCTTCCCACACAGCATATAGTTTATTTATATCGCTATACTCTTCGTCAACCACTTCTACACTAGAACGATATAATAGCGACCCTACCTCTTGGTTTGGAAACAGAAATAACGTCTCCGCACGAGAAATTAATTCCTTAAATACTTCCTCATTATTATTTGTATTTTGCATTACAAATATCCTAGCTCGTAATCCAGGCAGCACTGAACTTTGATTAGGGTTCTTAGCATTCATATTTTTAATACTAAAACTCTCATTCCCCACAAAGAAAGCATTTAATCTCTGATCCATTGGAGCAACATTAAAATATTCAGGATTTGTTCCATCTGGAAACCCAGGCCAATCATTGTTTAGATAATCGCTAGTAATTTGGCCAAAGTACTGTAACCGCTGCGGCCACATTTGTGGATAAGCAGTAAACCCAACTGGATCTGGTTTATCTGATTTTTTAGTAATCAAATCATGAGGGTTTTCAATATTCGGTAATTCAACTTGCTCACCGTTTCTCGCAAAGCCTTTTCCCATTGGATTATTAGAAAAACCATCACCACCAAATGCATTTCGATAATTAATAGCTAAAGAAGTGAAAGGCTTAGGATCCGTTATTCCAAATCTTGTATAGCTTCTATCACCAATAACCACCAAAGCCTTCGATAACCCTGCAACATTTGCATAAACTACGACTCCAGAAACAGGCTTAGATACTTCACATGATCCATAGATTAGATATTCTCCTCTATGTTTTGATATTCCAGAATCTAATGCTTCTTCCTTGTCCAAATTTAATTTTGCAACATCCCAAAGAATTTGCTCATCAAGCAGCCTTGGTTCTTCGATACTAAAATTAAAAGTTGCAAAAGCCGCAATTGATAATATTTCTCTATTTTCTAAAGTTTGAGTTTTAAAAAACATTGCCATATTAGCTGGTTTAATAGTTTTCAAGCACTACCTCATTTTTATCCACAAACAACTTTCTCACAAATTAATTTATTTTCCATGTGATTTTTTTATATTTCTCAACATTTGAACTTTTAATTCATGCAAATCTCGAATACTTTTACGTACTTTACCCTCCATATCCGGATTATCTTCTAAATATTCTTTTAAATTATTCACCACTTCATCTTCACTCAAGCTTGGTGGGAGCCCTTTTTCTTTTCTATCCCTAATCATATTTTTTGCAGTCTCTTCGTTAATTTGAAACTGTTTTAGTGCTGAGCTTAATTGATTGATTAAATTCTTTGCAGAATCGTTTAATCCAATACTATCAAGATTTGCTTCTCTTGAAGTTAATTTAAAAAACTCAGTTATACCATTTTCTTCAAGAGTATCATTATCAACAGACAGTTTCGAATCCTCAATATCCTTGTGGCTATATAAATCATGCATACTGGACTCTTCTGGTTTATCTATAGTTTTGGCGTAACCAGAAATAATTTGTTGAAATTGATTAGAATAATATTCAAATGGTTTAGGTGGATCGGTTAGAAGCTCAAGGGCTGTATATATGCTACTAACATCAGTCGCTTCCATATTCGCTACAGGTAGCGTTGACTTATACATTATAACCCCATATTCTAAATTAGGTAATAACCATAGCGTATCTGTTATAACGCTAAGCTCTCTAAATGTATTTTCGCCATTAACATTCATTTGCAAAACAAATAAGCGCAACCGTAAACCTGGTAGAGTAGATTTAATTGTATGTATGAATGGATGCATATTTTTAATTTCAATAGTTTCATCCCCATTATAATACCCACTAATAAATTGATCATTTGGTGCAGCATTAAAATACTTAGGTATATTATCAGTTTCTAATATTATTGGATCCTTGGGGTCATTTAATTCAAAATTACGCTGTGGCCACGATGGTGGGTATGGTTCAAAACAAATAGGATGTGGCGTATCATTTATACTAGCAATATAGTTATCAAGTAATTCAATATTAGGCAAATTTGTGCCAGTTACTGCAAGGTGTCCCTTTCCTAGCGGATTTAGTTTATAATCAGAGCCCCCAAAGGCATTATTAAAATTAATTGGAATAGTTTTGAATCTGATTGGCTCACTCATTCCAGACTCTTTCCAAGTACGATCCCCAAAAACCATGACTTCCTTAAACGTGTTACCAACCCCTACACTAACAACTAGATTTTGTACTGGGAGTGCACTATATGCAGAACCATGCACAAAAAACTCACCAACTTCTTTTGGAACGGCAGCATCCCAAAAAACTTGATCACCTATAACATTATCAATCACAGCCTGTAACTTATCTATTTCTAATAACCTATCTAAATTCATCTCTTCAGTATGAAGTGAGAAAATAGTAGCTAAATTAATACTTAATACATGCTGATTATTTATCACAATTATTTTAAATAAATATGTTAATTTTTGATGATCTTCATGATTTACAATATAAATTTTGATTCTCCTATCGTTACCATATACTCAATTCCAGATTCTAACACAAACACTTTATAGATTGACAAAATTTGAATATTATATTGCCTTAACGCCTAAAACATTATTTTTTATTTCGATACTATTATTCCAAAAAAACAAAGAAATATGGTACATTCTAAAATGAAATGCGAATTCCAATAAAATTCGATACAATTAATGTATTATTTTTAAATGGAGTTCATAAATGAAAAAGCAATTTAACCATTTGAGCATCGAAAATAGAATCAAATTATATGAGCTATTAGTTATCGGGGAATCAATAGCTAAAATTGCTCAAATTTTAGGGTATCATGTATCAACAATATATAGAGAACTAGACCGCAACAGTAGTAAATATGGATATCGTCCAGATTATGCCGGTCAATTATACTTACTGAGACGCAACGAAAACAAAATCAGTAAACTTAACACAAACATAAATCTGAAGGAATTTGTCATAGCCAAATTGACGGAAGAATGGTCTCCAGAATTAATCTCAGGTTATTTACGCAAAGAACATGGTAGATGTATTATAAGCCATGAAACAATTTATAACTACATTTATAGCAAAGAAGGAAAGACTCAAAAACTATATCAATTGTTAAGAAAAAAACGTAAATTTCGTTATCCTAGAATAAAGAGGCGTAGATCTAATGTAAAAAAGCTGTTAAAACCCAAAATACATGAGCGTCCAAACAACATTAATAGTAGAGAAGAGTTTGGGCATTATGAAGGTGACCTAATTTTATTTAGCAAAACCAAAACAAATTTAATAACGATGCGTGAACGTAAGAGCAGATATTTAGTAGCAATAAAAAACCAAAATAAACAAGCAGATTCTACTGCGAAACTAATTGTTAAGCATATGAAGCAAAAGCATATCAAATCTTTGACATTAGATAATGGTACTGAATTTGCAAATTATGCACATATTTCAAAATCTTTAATGATAGATATCTATTTTTGTGATCCCTATAAATCCTATCAAAAAGGATCTATTGAAAATGGTAATAAGATGATTAGAACTAAGTTATCTAGAAAATCAGACATAAATACATATTCACAATTAGATATAGAAATAATTATTGATAAATTTAATAATCGACCAATGAAGTGTTTAGCTTATAAAACTCCAGCAGAGGTTTTTAATGAACATTTAAGCTAATTATGTGGTACAATTTTTTATGAATTCGCATTTCACACCTGAGAGTACCATCATAGTTAATGCGTTTCGCACTTGAACTCTGGGAATCTGCAACACATTAATCCAAATTACATGCACACAAAAAATATTTTAGTGATATAATCAC
Organism: Neisseriaceae bacterium; assembly: GCA_947499925.1. Classification (GTDB taxonomy): domain Bacteria; phylum Pseudomonadota; class Gammaproteobacteria; order Burkholderiales; family UBA11063; genus Aquella. Next base: position 2,321 of record CANMQR010000001.1, on the reverse strand, counting down.
CCCCTTGTTATGCCGCAGGTTGTTAATAACTAAAAATATTACTCTTGTGAAAATCTAAGATAAATAAATTTTAAAGGAACAATTATGTCAATAATTATAACTATGACAGTTAAAGATAATGCCGGTACTGAGATTGCAGCTCACCCTGAAAATACAGACGCAAATAAAAAGAACTTATTTGAAATCACCAATTACCAAGATTGTACTGCGGTAATTAGTCAAAGACAAAACGCGAACACTGCAGAAGCAGCATCTAATGAAGTAAATTTCAGTGCACAGCTAACCACTGATTACTGTGCTGGTATAAACCTAATTACTAATGATATTAGAAAATCTTTCAAGGAAGTGGTTATAACATTTAGCGTAGAAAAAGGCGTAGTGGAATCTAAAACAACTTTAACTGATGTAAGATTTAATAATATAGCAAATTTTGTTGATTCTAAAGCTGGCACGAATCAATCATCTTTTAGCATTACAGGTTTAAAGGTTAACACAACAGCCGGCAACACTGTATCTGATATAGGTGGCGGTGAATAATTACATAAATTAAATATGGTATTGGAATAATTATACAATACCATATTTTTAGAAGTAAATATGTTAAATCAAACCTTATTTGAGACCCTAAGAATTATTGGAGAAGATCCCGATAAACTTCATTACAATTTTACAGAATCTAATATTGATTCTATTTTAAAAAACTTAAAAAACACATTAAATACAAGGCAAGGTAATGCACAAATAGCTCATGACTTTGGAATGCCTGATTTAACTAATTTTCCAAATAATGACATTAGTGAATCAATAACTGATATCGAAAGATTGATCCAAACCACAATTGAACGCTATGAAACACGCCTTACAAATATAAAAGTTAGCCACATTCCTAGTTTTTATGGAAATGTGTCATTAAAGTTTAGTTTATCAGCAGAGACAATAGGAACAACTTACGACAGTAAGAAATCAGTTGTCTTTGAAACAATAGTCGTATCTGACGGTATAATTAAACTTGAAAGATAGATATAATATGTTCAAGCAATATTTTGAAAACGAACTACAAAGACTAAGAGAACAAGCATCAGACTTTGCCAAGGCTCACCCCGCAACCGCCCCCATGCTAAGCGGCCCAACTATAGACCATGGAGCAGAGCGCTTACTTGAAGGAGTTGCATTTTTAACTGGCATTCTTAACCAAAAGCTCGATAATGAATTTCTTGATTTCATAAAAGAATTAATTGAAATAATATATCCCCACTTTGTAAAACCAATTCCTTCCACCTCGATGGTCATGTTTGAACATAAGCTAGGAAATTCAGCTCCTATAATAGTAAAATCCGGCTGTTTATTGAACTCAAATACAATTGATGGCACCTCGTGTCAGTTTCAAACATTAATAGATACTGAAATAAATCCAGTTAAGCTACTTAGTGCCAATGCAGTACAGGTAAATGAAAGAATTAGTCATTTAAAATTAATCCTCGAACTTAATGAGCTTAATCTAGATGAATGGTCTCCTCGCTTGGGGTTATACTTTTTCTTAGGTGGCTCCTACTCCAGTTCTACTTATATTTTTATGCTTTTAAATCACTTTCTGCATCGTATAATTATAAAACCAGAGTCTGGAGATTCTGAGTTTATTTTAAATCCAGAAGACCTGAAAGCTTTTGGTTTAGACATAGATAATAAACTTATTGATTTTCCAATACAATCTTTTTCTGCTTTTAGAATGATACAAGAATATTTTATTTTACCTCAAAAATTTACCTTAATGGCTATAACTGGATTTGATAAATGGATTAAACAAAGTAAATCAAACAAATTTTCTATAGTTTTTGAATTATATGACATTCCAGAAGAATTACCTAGAATTAATAAAGACACTTTCATTTTTAATGTTATTCCAGTTGTCAATTTATTTGATTATGAAATGGAACCAATTACTTTAAATCATAAATCTTCTAAATTGATTTTGAATCCGAGCCCAGCAAATCCAAACCATTATCAAGTGCAAGATGTTAAAAGCGTTGTTGGATATAAATCCGGGCAATCATTAAAAAGAACATATCTACCTCTTACGAGCTTTAAAAACCTAAAATCTGGCAACCCTGTATATCAGTTAATTCGTGGACGCTCTATTGTCACCAATGCTCCTGAAGCGTCTTTATTTATACCAATTCAAGAAAATTCATCAAAGCTTAGTGAAGAAACTTTATCAATTGTTTTAGCATGTTCTAATGGCAAACTAACAACCAAATTAAAAGTAGGTGATATTTGTCGAGCAAGTTTCAACTCACCTGGTATGCTAAATTTCAGTAATATTA